>JANMMV010000185.1:0-9732 GCA_031373565.1 Saprospiraceae bacterium | reverse complement strand
AATTCTAAATGCGGGTGGCGATCCTTACGCTCCCTAATCGGATTTGTCGTTGCTAATAAATGACCTCTACTCCTGAATCCGTGGATAATGGACATTACACCGAACTCTTTCGCAGAGATATTGGTGCTGATACTTGACTCTTCACTATCAGACACAGCATTGCCTACTGCACTAAATTCAAATCCATCAAAAAATACACGCCAGCCTTCGTCAACGGCCTTTGGGTCATTTTGGTAGATTTTGTACATGGATTCTATATAACTCGGGTGCGCATTGTAAACGTAAGAGTAATCTCTCATTGAATGTAATAATTAAAAATGGTGTGTTTAGAATAATAATAGTACCACTTGATTTTGGCATTTTGCTTGTAAAGCAACCAAAACTAGTACGACACTTTTGAAAATCAACCCAAAAGTAGGGTTTTATCATAAAAGGTAATCCTAAAATAGTACCAAAATGTTCATCTGAGCGCATTATTTTGATAAAAAATGGCGATTTTAGTTAATTATGATTCTTTTTTTGCCAAAATATTTCTTCAATAAGAGTTTAAAAGCTAATTTTGCACTCCAATTAAGAAAATGCTTTATAAATAATATATTATGGCACAACACAAGTCTTCAAAAAAGAGAATTCGTCAGGACATCAAGATTAGGTTAAGAAACAGATATTACAAAAAATCTGCAAGAACATCTATCGCTAAGTTGAGATCTATGACAGACAAGACAGAAGCGGGAACATTCTTACCTAAAGTGATCTCTATGGTAGATAGATTAGCTAAGAAAAATACTTGGCATAAAAACAAGGCGTCAAACCTTAAATCTAAACTCACCAAGTTTGTAGCTTCGCTATAATCTAAGTTTTTAGGCAGATAGCTTTACAAAACTGTTATACGATATATAAGGTGTGCACAACATATGTGTTCACCTTTTTTAGTTTTTGTACTTTTGTATTATGAATATACGTATCTTAAATTTAATCTTGTTGATATTCGTCTTTTCGAATGCGAAAAGTATTAGTCAAAAAGATACGATTGCGTCAAGCAAATCAGATACGTCGCTAGTAGTCAAAAAAAGTGCTCTATTCCTTGTTTATCCAATAGCGTTTTATTCGCCCGAAACAAGATGGGCTGGCGGTGTAGCTGGCATATATTCATTTAGATTTAGAGGTGAATCCCTACAATCGAATCCGTCACAGATACATACAAGTATCGGTTATACTCAGAATAAGCAAATCCTTTTCACATTGCCCTTTGAACTATACTTCCGTCAAAATAAGTATAAAGTCAAAGGAGAACTTGGGTATTTTAGGTATTTCTACAATTTTTATGGGATTGGTAATTCCACAGCTTTGTCTGATCGTGAGTCTTACGAAGTACATTTTCCGAGATTCCGGCTCGATGCCCTACATCGGATAGGCAAATCGTTTATCGGTCTTAGGTACCGATTTGATAATTTTGATATCAAAAAAGTGAAAGAAAATGGTATCCTTGCTACACAAACGATCACAGGCAAAAGTGGCGGGACTATATCCGGATTAGGTATCATTTGGCAATACGATACACGCGATCATCTATACAATGCCACCAAAGGTGTATATATTGAAGCTGAGGTCTATGTCAA
The DNA here is from genome assembly GCA_031373565.1 of Saprospiraceae bacterium. Taxonomy (GTDB): domain Bacteria; phylum Bacteroidota; class Bacteroidia; order Chitinophagales; family Saprospiraceae; genus OLB9. The sequence goes on along the minus strand of JANMMV010000185.1, from coordinate 8,113 downwards.
TGATGCATTAACAAGAAGTGATTTTACTTACCAACGATTATCCACAGATATATCACGTTACTTCAAAATAGCGAATGACCACACATTGGCTTTTAATGCGGATATTATTCAAATACTTGGAGATCCGATCTTCTACGATTTGCCTTACATAGGTTCGCCGAGATTGCTCCGTGGATATCAGGATCGACGCTTCATGGACCGCAGTCTAGTAGCGTTGCAAGGTGAGTACCGATACCCTATTTATAAACGTTTTCAAGGGGTCGCTTTCGTAGGTGCTGGCAACGTTGCGAACCGCATCGACCAGGTATTCGATAGCGAACTCAAGTTGGCGTATGGTGTAGGTCTGCGATACATCATGAATAGGAATGACCGAGTACGCCTACGATTAGACTACGGTCGCACAGCACGAGAAGGCGGCGCTTACTATGTTACGATCAATGATGCGTTTTAAAATATGAGCGCGATCGCCCTATTGCTGCTTTATGAACTTTCTTGTGGTACTTAGATGAGTCTTCACGAAATCAATACTGTCCTTTTCATGCATTCTCCAATCAACAAGCATCGAATCAGCATTTATAGATTTAACTGTCATACTATATACCTGAGTGAAAAACAATGAGTCCCACTCATCTATCTCATATGGATCTAAAAGTACTACACTATCGTTTTCCACAGCCCAAGTTCCATCCGTGATTCTAAGCAAATTTGTTTCATTTTCTAGAACATAAGAACCATCAGCTTTAAAAGTATAGAAAGCACACGAAAGATCTAGTACAGTGAAAAAATTAACACATTCATCTTGCCATTTACCTACAAGATCAGCGCTGCTGATAGAAACTGTTCTATTTTCAACAGTATCTTTGACACATGACAAAAAAGTAGAAACTGCAAGTAAGATTATTAAATTTTTCATAGCTATTAATTAAAGTGTTGAACTATTATAAAAGTTGAAAGAAGATCGTACATACTACTGAAAATCAGTATATTATTGAATTTTCAACGAGTCGTAAGTTTACCAAATATGTACCCTCTGAATGCAATATACGACAAAGCTAAAGGATTCCTACCAACCGATGCCAAAGATTAAATTGCTTTTGGCGAGAATACGCGATTGTATCATCAACAAAAATGACCTATTTATGAAGTTGTATTCCGTATCGCAAATTTATAAATCTACTTAAAAAAAATGGGTTGTTTACTTATTTAGGGTTAACTCTACAATATGTATCGTTTTATTAGGATAAATTGTTTAACCTCTTTAGCAATTTCAGGACGAGACATATAGCTATTTTAGGACGAGACAACACGTAGCTCACCCGTACATACTTAATTGATACTTAATTGATAACCCGTAGATAACTCGTAGTTGTCCTATAGTTTCAATCAGACAACCATAGGAGTTCTACCGCTTTATCAAGTGATAATAAATGTGCATCTTAGTGTAGGAATATAGTGCTAGTTACTGAATGGAACCGTAAGTAATGCTTCGATATACCACTATGTACAATCTCAAGGCTACATATGACAAAGGTGATGAACACCTGCAAAACTTTACAAACGCTTATTTTGTTTATGGTGATAATACTCGATTGCATCCAAATCCACCACAAATGACCAAAACAAGCAAGCAATTAGTCAATGGAAATTCTATCAACAAAACCAAAACATGCGTTAGCATCTTAATAGCGCAATGCGTTAATAATCAATAAAATTAAACCATTACATTTTTCCTAGTTAAAACTCTTCGCCAAACTCAGGATCAGTTTGTCCGCCACTATTGGCAGGTGGCACCCCTGTTTTCTGTTGATATTTAGAACAATCTAGTTCTTGATCGAGATCCTCTGGTTTTGTAAATACGAGGTTCTTACCAAAACCTAGGCGATTGTCTTTCTCGATTCTAGTCATCAACTTCTCAAAAACAGGCCTAGCCATCACTGCCCCTTGTCCATCAGTAAGGGAGGTAAACCTGACAAATTCTTGGTCACCACCGACCCACGTCGCGATCACTAGCTCAGGGGAGAATCCTACATACCATCCATCTTTATAATCGTTTGTCGTACCTGTTTTGCCACCTACTTGGGTTTTGAACTTAGATGCTATCGGTGTCGCTACATATCTCAACATATCGACCATCACATAATTAATGGACGGGTTGATAGCGACTTTCTGTTCTGGGACAGCACTATAGATAACCTTCCCATTTTTATCTTCGATACGCGTTACAAATACAGGTTTGGTCATCGTACCTTCATTGGCAAAAGCCGTGTAAGCAGTAGCCATATCCATTGCCGATAATTCAGGTGTACCTAGGCATATGGAAGGAAAATCCGGAATTTTTTCTCCGTCAATACCTAAATTTTTGACAAGGTTTTTGACACTCTGAACGTTACCAATTTCTTTCATCAAAAATACGGAGATCGAGTTCTTTGATTCTTTGAGCGCTTCTTTTAGTGTAAATTCTACCTCGCTAAATTTATTTTCACTATTGGATGGACACCATGAAGTCATCAGATTGAAATTGGGGTCGTGCGCTTGTATGCACTGTCTTGTATCGCGTACTTTGAAACATGGTGATATTGCTTTGTCCATGATCGCGGTCGTGTAGATAAATGGCTTGAAGGTAGATCCTACTTGGCGATTAGAATTTACGTGGTCATATTGGAAATATTTGTGCCCTATACCGCCGACCCATGAGAGAATATTGCCCGATTTTGGATCTACACTCAATGAACCTATCTGCATGTGCTTTAGGTGGTATTTGATAGAATCCATGGGTGTCATTTCTACCACTTTCTCACCCATTTCGTTATAGGCAAAAACACGCATTTTGACTTTGGTATTAAAAGCAGTATTGACCGTTTTTTGCATAGTATTCCACTGCGATTTAAGTGCTTTCCACTGGCCACTCTCTAAGATTGTTCTACATTTATCGGCTTCATCGGAAGTAATGGTTCCCGCTTTGACCATCTTCTTAAGGTGGCCAGAAGTCTTTTCTTCTTCAAACATGCGGAAGATTTCATTGTCTGAAATATTAGTTACACCCAGCTCTTCTTGAATATTGGATAGTGATTTGCTAAGATATTTTGATCGGATTTGCTTGTACCGATCCGTTTCTTTCATCATTTGGATCAATGTCTTCTTGCGCGTCTCGATCTTAGCTTTGTCACCATCGTAAGTAATAAAATCTTTGCCCGCCCATCGATCAAAATATTTGGATTGTAACGATGACATATGCTCTTGCACTGATAATTCGTGATACTTTTGAACACGAGTATCGATGGTAGTATAGATTTTCAATCCATCGACGTACAGATTGTATTTGGTGCCATCGGGTTTGCGATATTGGTCACTTTCGAGCAAGATTTTAAGCCATTTTGTTAATTCGGATCTAAAATAAGGTGCAATACCATCATGGTGGATTTCTCTTCTGAAATTAGCCATATTGATCGATTTGATTCGCTTCTTGAGGTACTCGTCTTCGGTAAGTTTGCCCGCTTTGACCATTTGTTTCAAGACAACATCACGGCGCGTTTGGCATTTTCCAGGATTTATGATGGGATTGAAAAGTCTAGGATTTTTTAGCATACCGATGATCACAGCCGCTTCTTCCACTGATAATTGTTTTTGATCTTTTCCAAAATAAGTTTTTGAAGCAGCTCCTATCCCCACTGCGTCGTAGAGAAAATCACTTTTATTGAGGTACATTGCAAGAATCTCTTCTTTGGTATATCGTTTTTCAAACTCAATTGCGATGACCCATTCCTTGAGTTTTTGCCATACCCGAGGTATGAAAGATTTGGATCGTTGCGTAAAAAATAATTTGGCAAGTTGCTGGGTTATGGTACTAGCCCCCCCCTTATTGCCTAAGTAAAAAATAGCTCTCGCAGTCCCTCGCATATCTATTCCCGAGTGAGACCAGAAGCGCTCATCCTCAGTAGATACTAGGGCTTGGACAATTTTGGGATTGATATCTTTGTAATCTAGCCACTCACGATTAAATTTAAAGAGTTTTCCAAAAACCTCGGCATCTGCAGAAATAAACTGCGAGGCGATTTCATATTTGGGATTCTCGAGTTCTTCAGTGTTGGGAAGTAAAGTCTTAGATATGATAAAAAATAAAATGATAAATCCTACTAGGAAAGCTAGGAGTAGCTTAAGCATCAACTTGAGATACCTATGCTGAAAAAACGAACTGGCTGTGCCTTTGATGGACATATTGAAAATTGAATTAAGGTACAAATATATAGAGAAATATTGTCATTTGAAGGATAAGTAACAATAACAGAACCACAGCCTAGCCAAACTAAAATATTAATTAAAAATCAAGCCTTAAAATCATATCCTGCAAGTAGAACTTAACTAGAAATGTTCTTCAATAGGTGCTAAAAATATTCAAAACTGAAATCCTAAACGCTGAAATCACTGATAATTATTGTCAAACCCAACTATTTTGCTACCTTCGCATTAAATATTGACCTTATATGTTATTTGACATATTCATTACACTTTTTTTAGTAATACTGAACGGATTCTTTGTAGCGGCAGAATTTGCCATCGTCAAAGTACGTTTATCCCAAATAGAAATTAAAGCCCTCGCTGGCAATCGATCAGCCAAATTATCATCACACATCATTCATAATCTCGATGGATATCTTGCCGCAACTCAATTAGGTATTACCCTGGCGAGTCTTGGACTTGGTTGGGTTGGTGAAAAAGTAGTATCTAAAATGATCATAAATGCTTTTGATTTGGCAGGACTAGAGTTGGGAGAAGTTTTAGCCCACAGTATTGCCGTCCCAATATCGTTTGCAATCATTACTGTGCTACATATCGTATTTGGTGAGCTCGCGCCAAAGTCACTCGCAATTCAAAAACCTGAAGCCACTACCATGTGGGTCGCATATCCGCTTAATGCATTTTACTACGTTTTCAAGCCGTTTATCTGGGTATTAAATGGGTTTGCAGGGTTCATTTTAAGGGCCTTTGGTATTCATACTGCACACGGATCAGAAGTACATAGCTCCGACGAGCTCAAATACCTCATACAACAAAGTAGTGAGAGTGGATCTGAAGCCAAAACTGACTATGAGATTATCAAAAATGCATTTGACTTTGCTGATCGAACTGCGAAGCAAATCATGGTACCACGTAATCACGTAATCGCTATAGATTTAGACGAGTATGATGATGTTATGTTAAAAAAAATTCTTGAAGAAGGATACTCACGTGTACCTTGTTACGAAAATACAATTGACAATATCACAGGTATTATTTATGTCAAAGATATTCTCATGACGCTCAATAACAAGAAAACAATCAATATTCGCGATCTAGTACGTCCAGTGATCATCACTTCTGAAACTCGCAAGATAGATCATTTGCTAAAAGAGTTTCAACTAAAACGCATCCAGATAGCCATCGTTGTCAATGAATTTGGTGGTACCGAAGGTATCGTCACAATGGAAGATATTATCGAAGAAATTGTCGGTGAAATCCAAGATGAATATGACAACGAAGTTCCTGTTGTAGAGCAAATAGATGATCGTACCTATCAAGTAATTGCAACAGCTGCTATCAACGATATCAATGCTTCGCTTCCTTATGCCATCGATGAAAGTCCTGACGCCACCACTTTAGCAGGCATCGTTATTCAAGCATTCGGCCGCATTCCCAACTCTAATGATAAAATTAATATCGAAGAGTATGAAGTAACAGTGCTCAAACGTGTCAAAAATACGATCACACTTGTGCAACTCAAAGATATCAAAAGCTAACTCAATAAGCGAGAGACATTTCATAGCAAATTATGACCAAGCCCATTGTAACAAAATGGCTGAGGATGTTAACTACATCATTATCAACCCATGAATGTCCTTTTATAAGTTTAGTATTTGCGTCGCCTATCATTTCAGTTTCAACACCTTCTCTGACATACAACGATTGATATTGACTACCTAGCCAACTGTCAACCAACATGCCTGCCACTCCTATGAAAATGATCGTCCACATCGCTCCAAACTCCATCGTAAATAAAAGATGGTAGCATAATACAAAAAGAAGTACAGCGATAGCGCCCGCTAAACTTCCTTGCCAAGATATCCCTCCGGACAACCCAGGCGAAATAGTTTTGAATGTGACTATGTCAATGGTTTTGCCCCGTATGATCGTCCCTATCTCGCTACTCATTGTGTCACAAATACCTAGGCTAATCGCCGACAAAAAAAATAAATAATACCAATAGTCACCACTCAAATAATGAATCATCATACATATGATTGCAACTAAGCCATTGGCCCAGACTTGACGTGCATTACGTGGGGCTGATTTGCCTTCTTTACCGAAAAGCCTTGGAATCAAACTACCAGCGATAAGCATAAATGCAGGTGCAAATAAGGCAATCTCTCCATAAGACAATATAGCAATTGTACCTATTAACCAAGCAGAAATAGCTCCTCCGACATCTAACCATCGTCGCCAATATGCTAAATAGGCGAACATGATTAGCAAACAAGGTGTTACTGCTTCCGTCAAAAAAGAATCATCCAAACCATCATCTAGCATTTGCAACATAAAACCGGCTACCCACGGAATAGAAAAATTATCACTGCCTCTAGCCGAAAACATCTCACTCAATGATATAATAATCGCAACTCCTATGATAGAGAGTATTGAAAACGTTGTTGTACAATACAAAATAATAGTTGTGGATAATATAAAAGCAGTCGTACCTAGCCACGATTTTTTTTCGCTGATGTATACACTAGTTTTGGCTTTAGAAAAACTGCCAGCTAAGCCTGCTACAGGATCCGATATTGCCAGTATCAAAGCAGATATGCCGATAATCTCACTTGACATCCAACCACTCAAAAGCATAGTACCAAAAGCTATCGGAAATAAAGCGATACCTAGCGAGTGATCTTGTTGGACAAGAAGTTTGGCAAAAAAGATCAAGAACAATAACAGGATCCCACAGCAAACAAAGATATATCCTAGCTGAATAGGAAACGGATAATGTTGAATAACAAACGCACATATGCTCACGGCCACGATGTGCAGCATCTTGCGACCTATAAAAAAACCAAACCACCCCTGACGGATTGATAATTCAATCAAGACGGTAATAAGTCCTATGGCGACGACGCCAAGTATCAGTAAATGGTCAAAAATAAAGTCCATTAGGTATTGCATATTTACAAATGTTCAATAAATACAAACTGTTTGCAACAGTCTTTGTTTGCCATAAAGATAGTTAGTATCTTTGCATATGCTTAAAAAACTATGGCTCTTCAGCCGCCCACATACGATAATAGGATCTACGGTAAGTATCATCACATTATATATTCTCAACAGAGGAGATTTTAGTAGCGATTTATCAGTTCTGATCTACACTTTGATCGCTGCGCTTGGATGCAACATATTTATCACAGGACTTAATCAAATCATTGATATCGATTTAGATAAGATCAATAAACCAGATCTTCCGCTCGCTTCAGGGGCATTGACTAAAGATAATGGCATTGCCATAGTTGTGTCAGCAGGGATTATTAGTATCGTGGCAGCTGCATTATGTAGCACTACATTGTTGGTACTTATATTGGCCATCATGGCGTTAGGAACGGCCTATTCAGTACCACCGATCCAACTCAAACAACACCACGTGCCGGCAGCATTAGCCATCACTATCGTCCGCGGATTGCTTGTAAATCTCGGTATGACGATTCATTTTTCCACATCGTTAACTAACAAATATGATGCATTTCAGTGTTGGGCAAGTGTTGCCGATTGTCAAATGCCTTACGTTGCGGTTATACCTTTGACTATCTTCGTGACCGCCTTTAGCTTGGCCATCGCATGGTTCAAGGACCTTCCGGATACAGCTGGAGACGCACACTTTGGATATCGAACTTTCCCGTTGTTATATTCAAGAGGACTAGCCTTATATCTTGGTGCTGTTGTTGTTGGGGCTGCCTACATCTATTGTATCTATTGGGCATGGGCTGCAGATGTTAAATTATTATTGATTGGACATACCTTATTGGCTATCGGATTTGCGATTAATGTCTCGATGGTCAAAATGCAAGATATGGCTACTGTGAAGCGGTTTTACATGATC
>JANMMV010000165.1:0-3360 GCA_031373565.1 Saprospiraceae bacterium | reverse complement strand
CTCGACAAATAGACTCCTTGGCGTGGCTAATGGGGTTTCCAATAATCACGCAGCGGCGCTTCCATACTTCGAAAAAGTAATTCAAATAGATCCTAAAAACGCTGCCGGATTTGTAGATCTGTCCAATGCCTATCGCAATATCGGACAGATAGAAAAAAGCAACGCAGCCATGCAAAAAGCAGTTCAACTTGATCCAAAAGTCATGGAAAACATGGGTAAGCGATAAATTTTTGGTATTTTTGCGCCCTTAACTATGTGACCTGTCATACTGGTGACAGTGTCAAAACAAAATTTTGGGTGTGTTAAAAAGAAATTTTATTCTGGGTCTCGTTTTGTTATGTTTTGCATCCGCATGGGGCCAAAGCTATAGTGAACGTGAGCAAGCGTGGGTTTCCACGACACTCAATAATATGACTACCGATCAGAAAATAGGTCAGTTATTTATCATCAGGGCTTTTTCTCGCGGCGATAAATTAGAAGAGCAAGTCATCAGCAAATACATTGGCGATTATCACTTAGGTGGATTATGTTTTTTTCACGGTACCCCTTTGAACCAGATATCTGCTATCAACACCTATCAGTCTCAGAGTCAAATCCCTATGTTTATGGGTATGGACGCAGAGTATGGAATAGGTATGCGTTTTCCCAAAAATGCCATTACCTTCCCTAAGCAAACAACGTTAGGAGCGATCGAAGACCTCAATTTGATTTATGAAATGGGGCGCGAGATCGGTAGGCATTGCAGAGCTGTTGGCATTAATGTCAATTTTGCACCTGTGGTAGATGTCAATAATAATGCAAACAATCCTATCATCTATGATCGCTCATTTGGCGACAGCCCTACCAATACCGCAACCAAAGCCTTCGCCTACATTCGTGGTCTCGAAGAAGAAGGTGTTATGGCCGTTATCAAGCATTTTCCAGGTCACGGCGATACCAATATAGACTCGCACAATGACCTACCGATCATCGATCAATCGATCACTAGACTTAACGAGGTAGAACTTTTACCTTTTAGAACACTAGCAGTTCAAGGAGCGAGTGCGATCATGATGGGACACCTCAATGTACCAGCGCTTGATAGTAAACCAAATATACCATCATCAATGTCACCCAGTATCATCAATGATTTGTTGCGTTCAGATTTGAACTATAAAGGCATTATTGTTACTGATGGGTTAGATATGAAAGCAATTACTAAGTATTATGGTGTTAATGGAACAGCAGAAGCAGAAGCCTTCTTAGCAGGAAATGATATCTTACTTCTACCTGAGAACCTACCGATAGCTTTTTCAATGGTGAAGCAATACGTAGATAACGGCAAGATAACGATAGATCGATTAAACGAGAGTGTCGCACGTATATTGAGAGCGAAATACAAAATAGGACTGTCGAGTATTGTCGTTATCCCGCAAGAAGGAGTCACAGATTTTATACAACGAAATGAAGCCTATGCGCTCAAGCAAAAACTTTATGAAGGAGCACTAACGATCGTTTCAGATAACGAATCCATCATACCGATAGTCAATACAGCGTCGAGATCTATGGGTACGCTAAGTATCAACGTCCATACAATATCCATGTTTCAGAAGCGGATTAGTGATTTTATTCCGGCCAATCATTATCAATGGATGCCGACAAATAAACCAGGTATGTACAATCAAATGTTGCAAACCATGGGACAATTTGAGACCGTAATCGTAGGTGTACACACCTCGGGTAAGAAAAGCGATTTTAGTAAGGATCTAAACAATGAAACCGTTCGCTTTCTGACGGATCTAAATAGCCGTACCAAACTGATCGTCGTTGTTTTTGGGCACCCGTACATTTTAGCTAGGATTCCTGAACAAGAAAACGTGATCTGTGCTTACGAAAATAATGAATTAGCGCAAGACGCTGCAGCACAAGGTCTTTTTGGTGTTTTTGATATCACAGGGACGTTGCCCGTCACCGCAACAAATCGATGGAAATCGGGAGTAGGGCAGAATCGAAAATCTTTACATCGACTAGGTTTTGCTATCCCAGAACAAGTAGGTATGAGCACAGCTAAGCTCAGTGAATTAGATGCAATTGCCAAGGATATGATCGCTCAAAATGCTACACCAGGAGGTCAGATATTTGTGGCACGCAATGGCCGTGTAGTCTATAACAAACCATTTGGACTACAATCTACGGCGGGCCGAGCAGTACAAAACAGTACTATCTATGATGTGGCTTCCATCACCAAAATTTTAGCAACAACGGCTACATCTATGCAGCTTGTCGATAAAGGAAAACTCGACATCAATGAAATGCTCGGAACTTACATTCCAAATATAGACACTACCAACAAAGCAAATCTTATCATAGAAGATGTCATGGCCCATGTGTCAAGACTCCCAGGCGGTATTGTTTCTTACCAACCCACCGTCTTGCCCAAGTCACAATCTTATGATAATAGATACTACCGAAACAGCCAGCAAGAGGATTTTACGGTGCCTGTAGCCAGTAACATGTTTATGAGGGCTGACTATAGAGATACACTTTGGAAGACAATTCTTGATGTTCCCCTTCGAAGCAGTGACAGTTACCGATATAGCGATGTAGGCTTTATGCTCATGCAGCGAACTATCGAAGGGATCACTGGACGCCGCATTAGTGACTATGCTTTTGATAATTTCTACAAACCTATGGGATTGCGATACACTTCATATCAGCCCCTAAGCCGTCATCCGAAAGAATATATAGCGCCTACGGAAGTGGACAATTATTGGCGGATGCAAACTGTACACGGCCACGTACATGATATGACGGCTGCCATGATGGGCGGTATAGGCGGTCATGCAGGGCTTTTTTCTACAGCTTATGAGGTTGGCATCATGATGCAAATGTTTCTCAACAAAGGTAGTTACGGCGGCACTCAATATATTCGTCCAGAGACAGTCAAAAAATTTACTACGCGGCATCGCAGATCTTCACGACGTGGATTAGGATTTGATATGAAGGAGCTAGATAGCAGGAAAAATCAAAACATGTCTCATCTCGCTTCAGCCAATGCGTTTGGACATTTTGGCTTTACAGGTGGAGCTGCATTCGCTGATCCTGACGAAGGCATAAGTTTTGTTATATTAACAAACCGTACTTTTCCAAATCAACGCAGTCAAACTTATAACAATCGTGATTATAGAATACAATTACATACCAAAGTTTATGAAGCGATCTTGAAATAGTAGCTCGGCAGTTCTATTCATTTGATGTCAATTAATGAAACAGAAGGAATAAAAATTCACAATGAAGAAATCATCAAAACTCTCCCTCTCGTTTTTACTGTTAATTCAATCTTTTAGTGGATTCGGGCAGAGTGATATTATTTATCCAAAA
>JANMMV010000129.1:0-2508 GCA_031373565.1 Saprospiraceae bacterium | reverse complement strand
CCTCTATCTTCTGCCTCAATGCCAGGAAAAGCACCTGGTGTATCTACGAAAGTTATAATAGGTTTATTAAATTTTTCTGCCAATCTCATCAAGCGTAATGCCTTTCTATATCCTTCTGGATTAGCCATTCCAAAATTTCTGTATTGGCGCATCTTTGTATTTGAGCCTTTTTGATGACCGATGATCACAACACTTTGATTATCAATCTTAGCGAGTCCACCGACGATGGCTTTGTCATCTTTGACATATCTATCACCATGCAACTCGGTAAAACGTTTACACATTTGCTCGATGTAGTACAAGGTGTATGGGCGCTCAGGATGTCTCGAGAGCTGGACCCTTTGCCAACCTGTTAGATTGCTGTAGATTTCTTTTTTTGACTGTGTGATCTTCTTTTCGAGTTCCTTGATAGATTCGCTCATATCGATTGTACCTTCGTCACCGACTGCTCTGATTTTTTCAAGCTGTTCGTATAAACGCTGTATTGGTTGTTCGAAATCTAAAAATACCATATTGTTGGTGGTTAAGTGTGTAAAATTGGTCTTAGAGTCCTTCCATAAACGCTTTTACTAGATTACATTTCGAAGGGAACCTGCAAATTTAAACTAAGATGAGAGGTTATCAGCGTAAAAGTAATTTTTTTTCAAATTTTTTATAAAGTTGTATGAAAATTCAAAAGTTAACATATCTTTGCGTCGCTTTACAAGAAAGCATCCTGGATCGGTAGTTCAGTTGGTTAGAATGCCGCCCTGTCACGGCGGAGGTCGCGGGTTCGAGTCCCGTCCGGTCCGCTAAGAGCCAAGATGTAAAAGTCTTGGCTCTTCGCTTTTTATCAAGTTTTTATTTGGATTTTGAAACTTCTTGATGGAAGTATCTGTTATCTATTGAATGCTTGCACCTTGCACAGTACATTTTTAAGCAAATTTTTGCGTACGGCTACCGTTTTTTAATCTTCTCCATGACTTAGCCGGTCGATTTCACCACAAAAACTGCTCTTTTTTATAATAAATTAATTTACTTTTTGCTCGTAAGGAGATTTTGGTGATCCTTCCATTTACGACGCAGAATAACAATACATTCATGACATTTGAAAATTTGGGATTGATATCCCCGATATTAAAAGCACTACAAACCGAAGGGTATGAAGTGCCTACACCTATCCAAGCAAAAGCGATTCCACCTATCTTAGAAAACAGAGATATAATGGGATGCGCACAAACTGGCACTGGCAAAACTGCCGCGTTCACTTTACCTATTCTGCAGAAAATCTATGAATTAGGTCCTTCAAACTTAAAAGTTAGACCCATACGCGCACTTATCGTAACGCCTACACGAGAACTAGCATTACAGATCGGTGAGTGTATCGCCAATTATGGTAGAGAATTGCCACTCAAACACGCCGTGGTTTTCGGTGGAGTAGGACAACAACCACAAGTTGATAAACTCTCTCGCGGTATAGATATCTTAGTGGCTACACCAGGTCGATTATTGGATCTATACGAACAAGGTTACATCAAGCTCGATCAAATCAAACTATTTGTATTGGACGAAGCTGACCGTATGTTGGACATGGGATTTATACATGACGTAAAAAAATTGATCAAGATCATTCCAGCTCGCAGACAATCTCTCTTCTTTTCTGCCACGATGCCACCGCAGATCATACAACTGGCTAATACTATTTTGGTGGATCCGGTTCAAGTTTTTATTACGCCCGTATCATCGACTGCAGAGAAAATCCAACAAAGTCTTTACTATGTAGATCAAGGCAACAAAATGGCCCTTTTGACACATATCTTGGAAGAACGAAATATCAAAACTGCTTTAGTATTCACACGTACTAAGCACGGCGCAGACAAATTAGTCAAGCATCTTACGCGTGTCAATATAACTTCACAAGCGATACACGGTAATAAGTCTCAGAACCATAGAGTCGCAGCGCTCAACAACTTTAAGGCTGGAACGATTCGCGTATTAGTTGCGACAGATATCGCAGCGAGAGGTATAGATATTGATGATCTTGCTTTTGTTGTCAATTTTGAAATACCTAACATCCCAGAAACCTACGTACACCGGATCGGTCGTACAGGTCGAGCTGGCGCTGAAGGTGAGGCGATCTCATTTGTAGACAGAGAAGAAGTGCCCTACCTATTAGATATTCAGAAATTAATCAAGATGTATATTTCTGAAGTAAGAGATCATGATTTTTTACCTTCTCGAGTCATTGTAGATCTTGTCCAAGTGGAAAATAGACAGGCTAGTAAGCAGCACAATCAAGCTAGAAAAGATCGCAACCAACACGGCCAACGACCTGCAACGGCTCAAGGTCCAAGACCCGCATCTCCTAAGGCTAATTCAGAAAATGTAGTGTCGACCGGCAATGGCCAGAAAAAGAAGTTTTGGGGTAAAAGAAAGTCTTCAACTTAAACTTGAGTACAAGTACATCTAGTTATGTAGCGAACAATACGCATAGCAAAGAAATTTGCAGAAAGCCAGCCATTTTAGCTG
>JANMMV010000127.1:0-10601 GCA_031373565.1 Saprospiraceae bacterium | reverse complement strand
AAGCTAAAATTAGGGCTTCAAAGTCAACCGATTTATGTAACTTTGTCCCTTTAGATTCGTTAAAGTTATTAATATCTAAGCTTACCTTATGGCTATTTTCAATCGATTTTGTACTATTTGCTTTTGCTTACTGCTATGTAATGCCTGCTCCAATGATTTCGTACTGACGGAGCCACCTTCAGATGTTGCAATCGTCTATGGCATCCTAGCAGCGAAAGATACTGCTAATTATATACGGGTCGAACGTGCTTTCATCGATGAGGAGACTTCTGCTCTTGTACTTTCTAAAGATATAAACGAGCTTTACTTTGCCAATGCTAGAGTAACATTGACAAACGTAGCTAAGAATAAGACGTATGATTTAGTTAGGGTTGACGGTAATAAAGAAGGATACAAACGAGATCCGGGCATTTTTGCAGATGCACCTAATTATCTATACAAGCTTCCTAAATCGGTACATGATCCCATCGAAAATGACATATACAAAATCAGCGTTTTTAGTGGTGAAAAACTAGTCACTGATGGCACTACTAGAATTTTGAAATCATATAAAGATAATGACCTGACACCGTCAGCTACATCAAATTTAGCATTTGTTTACGCTTTCAATACTAATTTTTCATGGTTTGGAGATGACAATGCCGTATTACATGATCTGACTTTGGTGTTTAATTACAGAGAAGAAAAAAATGGTATTTTTACCAATAAATCGGTTTCGTGGCCGATCGTCAAAAATCACACAAAACTTGATCCAGGCGCACCAAGCAATATTTATGGTACTCCAGGGTTGCGATTTTATTCATTTTTGCGTGGTGCCATCGATGTAGACCCACTGGTTAAAAGGTATTTTCGCGATGCTGATTTGATTCTTACGTCAGGAGGGAAGGAGATCTTGGACTATGTATCCATAGGCCAAGCGAATTTAGGTATCACATCAAGTGGTGAAATCCCGGTCTTCAGTAATCTCACGAAAGACGGATTGGGTATATTTTCATCAAAGACTAAGCTAGAACGCAAAAAGATGTCATTGGCGCAGCCGACGCTCGACTCACTGAGGTTAGGGATTTACACCAAAGCGTTGAATTTTCAATAGATTCGACTAGTCTGCTTCTTTTATGGTGAACCTGATACTCTTTCAATAGTAACTAAATGTAACGTTATTTCTTTTTCTTGAAGTAGCGGATGGTCTCTTTGGATGCTGCTATTTTTTTGTAAAGGCGGAGACGCTATCATTATGTTTTTTCCTGAAAATCTTCTTTCTCTGTGAAATAATCTAAACTTAGTATTAAAATAAATACTAAGACAAAGCTGATTTTCTGTAAGACGGGCAAATATGCTAAGAACTGCTGGCTGTAGTAGATATAATTGTTCAAGTACAAAATGGCTATACAGCCGATGCTCAATAGTTTGAAAAACGTAAGTTTAGATTTGAATATAAAAACGGTCATATAAAATATGGCAATGAGGGCTAAGACACTAGATATTGTTGTCATTAGATCATGATACGGTGTCGAGACTAAAAATGCAAAAATCATTGAACTGATACCGCAATATTTGATTGTTTTGGCCGCGGTGGGGACAGAAATTTTGGTTGAGAATCTGTGGAAGAAGACAGCTATCGTGCTGCATAGGACGAACATCCCAAGGATTGCCCAAAGTCTTGTTGGCATATTCAACGCACCATTTAATGCTTTTTCATTAAACAAATGACATAAATAATTGTGTCGCAAGTTATATCCTTCCCATTGTAGATCGTTTTGTGATCCGCCGGGATAGTATGCTGCGGCGATAATAAAGAAAATTATTGAAACAGCGATACCGATAGAAATACAATGCTTATTTATCATTTTATTAAAATTTACTTTAATGCGTTGAGATGTTTAACATCCAAAGCATGATTGGTTTTGCTGCTAGGATTTCTACCTACTAACGTTACTAATGGCTTGCATGATTAAGTCATTTTTGATGGATTTGAATACGGTCGACTACGCTCACCAAAAGCAAAATAATCTTTGGTTTAGGTTTGTAGGTATTCTTTATCAGGATCGTATATTGCCTTCAGATGGTTATTAGTTAGTAGGTCCAAGAGTCGTTGATATTTCACTAATATACTGATTTTCACCAATAGGTACGATCTTTTTTTCAACTTTTTTCATGGCCCAACACGTTTACTTTACTTACCCACATCTTCAAGTGATATCCTTTCTACCAAGGCTATTTTAATGCCATGCTGATTGTAGACTTGCTTGACAGTGCGCATCACTTCATAATAAACTGGCCAATAGTCGTCTGGCTTGACATATGGACGGATGGAAATAGTTAGGTTCGTATCGCCAAACTCTTCTATACCGACCTCTGGCGGTGGCGATCTAAGGATTGCATCAATCTTAGCTAATTCTTCAAGGATTATAGCTTTAAATCGTGGGAAGTCTTCTGAATATGGCAACTTAGCACGCAGTTCGATTCTGATATTGCCACGTTTAGAATAGTTCGTAATGATGCCGTTGATCACTTCACCATTAGGGATAATGAGCGTTTTATTACCAGGAGTCACGACAACAGTATTGAAAATCTGGATATCTAAAACCTTACCAAATTTGTCTTTGACCTCGATCCAATCCTCGACCTTGTAAGGTTTGAAAGTCACGATGATGATGCCCGCTGCAAAATTGCCAAGGCTACCTTGTAGCGCAAGCCCTACTGCAAGTCCCGCCGCAGCCAGAATACCAACAAATGCTGCTGTATTAACACCTACCATGCCTGCTACACTGATGATTAAAACACCTTTAAGGCCGATATTAGCGAGCGATACTAAAAAACTTGATATCTCATGCGTAAAACCTGAAGTTGTCAAGGTCACACTTAGTACTTTGCAAGCTTTTTTGATTACCCACATGCCTACAAGAAGGACCGCGATAGCAAGTAAAAGATTAGGTAAAGCCTTCACAAACCAATCAAAAGATGACATGGCGTATGTTTCTAATTTTTCCATTTTTATTAGCAATATTGGTCAAAGATAATATTATCGCGCCTAGATTTTAGTTGTTTTATAAAATACGCTTACCTTCGGCAATACAAAAAGTAAAATAAGTATGACTTCGCGAAATATTCATAGAGATTTAGGTTATTTTTATGTAGGGCTTATTATCGCTTTTTCGATATCTGGGATCTTTCTCAATCATCGGCAGACTTGGCACCCTTCTAAATATAAAACGGAAATTAAAAATGTCTCGGTTACATTACCAACCGACAAAGAAGCACTCAATGATGATCTTGCTAATAAAATTGCCAAAGAACAAGGAATAAAAGATGGGCTTAGAAGAGCCCGGATCAACAATGGACATTTTGAAGCATCTTTTGAAAATCATGATCTTAAAATCGATTTGACAACGGGGCAAGGCGAGCTAACAACCTTCATAAAAGTTCCTATATTATCTCAAATGACTAAGCTGCATCAAGATACTAGCCAATGGTGGATCTACTATTCGGACATATTTGGATTGGCCATGCTAACCATTGCAATCACAGGGATGTTGATGATACCGCAAGGAAGATTAAGCTTCAAAGAGCGTGGATGGAAATTAGCATTAGCAGGACTGATTTTTCCTTTGATCTTCCTGTTTTTGTTAAGTTAGGTTGTAGGGAATAGGTAATATGGATTAGGTTGCAGGGAATAGGTAATAGGGATTAGGGAATAGGAGGTGTTGAAACGGGGCCTGAAAACTTCCCCACATTCCCACATTCAATCATTCCTTCCTTCTTGCATTCATTCTTAAACATCTCTGCGCATAAATAACTTATACGAGCACCACAGAAATAAACTGGTATAAATTGTTGTCATCAATGCCGCATGGCCCTGTGGGAGGACGATACTAAAATTCCATTCAGATTTTGAGAAAAAATCGGGAATCCTGAATAATGGGTTTACATGCAGATCTTCAAAACTATTGATTGGGTAATAATTTCTACTCGAATTGCGAATATAATATACGTGACCAGCCATAATGAGTGGTTCTAGCATCGTGATGTAGAAAAAGTAGATCAAAATAGTAAGCGTGCCTCGACGGATCAAAAAAGACAATAGCATAGCAAAACTTAAATAGCCCAAGGTCATCAAAAAGAATTTACTAATGGCATTATTGTTGTCAAAAATCAGCTCCATGTACACGCCATCTGTATGAAAAAATCCAAGTATGATCGTCGACATCGCATAGATAAAAGTAGCTACAGTAGTGACAACAAGTACCATCAACATCTTTCCGTTGAAGTAATCAGTCTTAGTCATACCTGTAATGATATTCTGTCGCATAGTACGGTTACTGACTTCAGATGTGATGATATAAATAACCAAAAATCCTAGCATGTACGGGGCTAGCCAATTGCCCAATGCATATCCTTGATAATCCCACACTGTTGGAAACTCGTAAAGAACAGCAGACCTAGGAAATGGAGGAACCGCTTCTTTAAATAAGTCTTTGACAGATAAGATGGTAAACGGCGCCAAAAAAACGAAGATCGCAACTAGCACTCTTACCGTCGTGTTGGCATTAAATTTTTTCCACTCTAAGCGAAGGAGATATTTGAAATATTTCAGCATAATATGAAGTTGATCGACATTAAATAAAAGGGGTTATTCTTTACTTTTCATAAACCCAAATCGACGTCCGAGTTTAGTTAGATAAGACATAAAAAATCGGTATTGTCCAGTAAAAATACTTACTAATAGCACGCACGAAGGCCATAGAACTGTGAGCATGGGTACATATAGCAACCAGTAATATAAGTTCTTCTCAGGAAAAATTTGCTTTAAAGCAAAGCCACCTACCCTAGCGCAGAGCGTGCCACCCACCGCAAAGGTGATCAATATGAGCGTTAATTGTAAGCCATTGACTTTCCATTTATGTTTTAGTCTATCGAACATAAAAATCTATCGGTTTTATATTTTATTTGGAGCTTGTAGTCCTTCGGATTTTGAAATAATTTCTAGAAACTCGGTCTCCAGGCGTTTTCTTTTGGCATTGAGATGACTCAATAAGATACCATGGTCATGTGCCGCTTTATTAATCTCGGCAATGTCGGTGTCTTTGTCAACAATGATCTCTACCATTTTTCCATCATAATCTATCCGTTTTGCCAAAGTTGTCTCACCAAGCCATTTTTTGAGACCTTCCATATCATGTGAAGCTATTTCGACAGCGATATCACTATTAATAATAGAGCCTACAGAACCCGTATCTAGTAGAATTCCTTTGCGGAGAATACCCACGTGACTACAGATTTTTTCGACTTCATCGAGTAGATGCGAAGCCATGATGACCGTCTTGCCCGTATCAGCTATTCTACGCAATATATGACGTACTTCAGCAATACCCTGAGGGTCTAGGCCATTCGTAGGTTCGTCAAATATCACCACTTGAGGGTCACCGATCAACGTAGCGGCAATCGCAAGTCGCTGTTTCATACCCAGCGAATAGGTTGAAAATGGTGATTTTCGCCGCTCTTTAAGATTGACGAGTTCTAAGATATGATCAAAATTTCTGTTGTCCACTTCTCGAATGTGAGCAATGATGTCTAGGTTGTGATCTGCATCTAAGTATGGATAAAAATTGGGTGTCTCAAGAATAGCGCCAATATGTTTTCTAGCATAATTGCCATATCTACCACCGAACCATTCAAATGATCCACTATCTTGACCTAAAATGCCTAGGATGATTCCTAAAGTGGTCGTTTTGCCGCTACCATTTGGTCCCAATAGTCCGAAGACCTGCCCAGATTCGATCTCTAAATTGAGCGATGACAAAGCCTTGATTTTGCCATAAGATTTATTGAGTTGATTTATTGAGAGTACGTTCATATCTTGATGCTAAATAATATTAGTGACAAAGCTATCAATTAATGTGTCAATGTCAAAGATCTAATAGACTAATGGCTGATTATGTCAGATAAAGTAGGCCGCCATAACGGCTTTCGCCAAAAGGCGATATTAAGAATCGCTGTCTTTTTAATTATATTTTTATTAAGTTATATCGGTAATGTGGTAAATAGGTTATCTTAGCACCTGCGTCGGAAAAACAACTTCGTTTATCGAACATTTGAAACGATTATGCATAACCGTGCGTTGACATCAGTATTATTAAAAATTAAAAACCAACAAAGATTATGAGAATAGTATTAATAATTATCGCGGCGCTTGCTGCCCTAGTTATGGTCTTGTACAACCGTTTAGTATCATTAAAAAACAAAGTTCTTGAAGGATGGAGTGGCATCGATGTGCAGCTGAAAAAGAGATACGACTTGATACCCAATCTAGTTAATACCGTCAAAGGTTATGCAGCGCATGAAAGTGGAACGCTAGAGAAAGTGATCCAAGCACGTAATCAAGCGATGTCTGTAGGAGGTGCTAACATCGGAGATCGTAGTGCTGCAGAAACACAATTAGCAGGTAGTTTGAAGTCACTTTTTGCCTTGGCAGAAAACTATCCTGACCTCAAAGCCAACACTAGTTTTATCCAATTGCAGGATACGCTCAATGAAATAGAAGATAACTTATCTAGTGCGCGGAGATATTATAATGCGCTCGTCAGAGATAACAATACTGCAGTAGAGAGCTTCCCCTCTAATCTAGTAGCTAACAACTTTGGTTTTCAAAAATTTGACTTCTTTGAGATCGAAGATAGTGCAGAGAGAGCTACTCCGAATGTACAGTTCTAACATAGTCTTCTAAGTTTCTATCATTTTTACAAAACAAAACTTGCCAAGGTGAATTTGACTGTTAGGTACTTTATGATCACGCTATTATCGCTGGCTTCGCTAACGGTGAAAGCTCAAAAATTTACGATCAAGGACTATGGAGTAGACATGGCTTTGCATGGGAAAGAGTCGTATTTTGAAGTAATCGAAACAATCAATGTAGACTATACGGAACCACAACATGGTATCATCCGAAAAATACCTTTTAAGTATAAGCAAGACGATAAAGTCAAGGAAGTAAAGATCTATGATATCGAAGTAGATGAGCATATCCATAGTGTGGCAGAATCGGGCCAATATCTTACCATTAAGATAGGTTCTAAAGAAACCTATGTGGAAGGAAATCAAACCTACGTCATCAGATACAAAGTCAAAAAAGCGTGGCTTTTTATGGAGGATCATACTGAGTTCTATTGGAATATAATAGGTGACCAGTGGAAGACTACGATCGATAGTATCCATTTTACAGTTAAGCTCGATGAATTTCTGCCGATGTCTGAGCAGGATTATGTCATCAATACGGGTGCTCGTGGTATGAAAAACAAAGATGCAACGATCATTTATAATGCGGGTGTCTTCAGCGGCAGTAGCACACGTAGATACGAAGGATATGAAGGTATGACTCTGGCCATCAACTTGCCTAAGACTTATGTCACTCGACCTAGTGCATGGGAAATATGGTGGGAAAAATATGGACTTATGAGTCTTGGCGGCGTCTTATTCAGTATCATCGCCAGCATGTTTTATGTAGTATGGCGTAAATACGGCAAAGATTACCAAATCATCCGTATGGTGCAGTTTAGCCCACCCAAAGATATAACTCCAGCTGAAGCAGGCGTTATCATTGATGAGAAAGCAGATAATATTGATATCATTGCGTTGATACCTTACTGGGCGCATAAAGGGCATCTACAGATCAAACGAACCGACAAAGATCATGAGTTGATTCGAGTCAAGCCTTTGGCCGAAGATGTACCTGCACATGAGCGAACCGTCTTTAGTCGCTTATTTGCAAATGGAGACGCAGTAGCTTTGAGTTCGCTACAAAATGAGTTTAGTGGGACGCTTCAAGCAGCCAAATCATCACTTCGTGCACATGTCGATGGTATGGGCATTTATTACCCCGTTTCTATGCGAGCCCAGATCATAACCTATATAGTTGCAGGTATAACCGTGGCATTGGCTTTCTTGTCCTTTATTTTATTTCATAATATATGGATATCGGCTTCTCTGCTTTTGGCTGGTATGATTGGGTTTTTCTTTGCCTACCATATGCTCAAACGCAACGAAAAAGGCGTTCATTTGTATCAGCATGTATTAGGATTTCAGATGTTTATCAAAGCGGCAGAGAAAGATAAATTGGAAACGATGCTCAAGGAAGATCCTGATTATTTTGAGAAGACCTTACCGTATGCCATGATTTTTGGTTATGCCAAAGAATGGAGTAAGAAATTTGATGGTCTCCTACTCGAACCTCCAAGCTGGTATATCGGCGGCGGACACATGTATTATGGTGGCTACTTTAATGCGGGTGAATTTGGTCAAACTTTTGAAGATTCTGTCCAAGAGATCGAATCTGTGTTCTCAAGTGTGCCAGAGCCGAGTAGCAATTTTGGAGGTGGCGGTGGATTTTCCGGTGGTGGCGGTGGCTTCTCCGGTGGTGGCTTCGGCGGTGGCGGTGGAGATAGCTGGTAAAATTACTTATGAATAAAATTAATTATAACACTAGGCAGCGAAATGATGATTTAAAGAGTCTTTAGTGTAGTTCTCCCATTTACACATTTATCAAACCAACTTTAACCAACTCACAATGTGTAAGCTGAAAACTATTCTATTCCTGCTGTCATTCTCCATTAGTGTGCCTTTATGCATTGCATCTTATTGTCCTACATCGCCAAGGCTAGCTGACAAACAGGTAGTGGCTTGTAGTATTGATATCACAAGTATTGATAATATTGATTGTGTCAATGATGATATAATAACATTTACAATTTTTGCTAACTATACAGATGTAGGTAGTCAAGGGTTTACGATAACCGACAACCAAGGCGGAGTTTCTACCCATGCTTACAGTGAGCTTCCTTTGGATTATGAAATGATAGGAAACATAAGTAGCACGCAAGTATTGTCTTTCACTATTTGCGATGTGCAGAATCCTACTTGTTGCAGCTTTTATGAATTTGAAAATCCTTGTTTTCCTTGTAATTTAACTGAATTAGAAGTGACTACCGCTTGCCAACCTGGAAGCAACCTTTTTGATTTATGGTTGAATTTTATGGAGACAAACGCATCAACTAAATTTTATACTTACGTAAATGGGCAACAATATGGACCATTCTTTTACTCACAATTACCAATTACAATTAGTAATTTAGTGAGTGACTGCAATGCTGAGTATATCATAAAGGTAGAAGATTTTGTTGAAACCACATGTAGCCAACAAATCACTATAGAAGAGATATGCTGTGTCCCTTGCCAAATTACTAGTTTAATAGCATCAAGTGTAATATGTGAACAAGGCGATATTGTAGAAGTTACTTTCGATTTGAACTACGAAGGCAATGGTGGACAGAATTTTACAGTTTTTGATAATCTGGGCAATTCGTCGGTATTTGCATATGCTGATCTCCCTGTAACGATTTCTTTGCCCTTGGGAAATGTTAACCAAAGTTTGAATTTGCAAGTTTGTGACCAAATAATATCAAGTTGTTGCTTAATTTATGAATTTGCTAATCCTTGTTATGATCCGCCTGTCTGTGACATTACTAATGTAGTTGCGACACCATCGTGTAATACGGGAACAAATCTATTTAACGCAATCATCAATTTTGACCATCAAAATACTTCCAATACATTTGAAGCCACTGTCAATGGAACAGGATATGGTACTTTTAATTATGCTGACCTTCCGATCACATTGTTTGGCCTACAGGGAGATTGCATTACAAATTATATAGTCAACATAAATGATTCTGCCTTTTCTAATTGCTCAGCTCCTGTGGCTATTCCAGCACAATGCTGTACCATCCCAGACACATGTAACATTGAAATCGTCAATCCTTCAGGCATATCTTGTTCGGATGGTGATATTGCAACTGTTACTTTTGACCTAGAGCATGATGGTACTGGAACCGGATTTGTCGTGACGGATGATTATGGCAATACTTCAACATTTACCTACGCTCAGCTACCTGTTACTACTACCGTGACGGCAGCTACTTTTGATGCATTTATTGGTTTCCAAGTGTGCGATATCGATAGTCCCAACTGTTGCGATTTTGTAGAGTTTGCCAATCCATGCTATGTTCAACCAGCCTGTGAGCTAACAAACATGACGGTTGTTTCTACTTGTACAGCAGGAGGAAACGAGACATTTGATGTTGTTCTTGATATCGACTATGCAAATGCTTCAGATTCTTTTCAACTATCGATCAATGGAGGTTTAGCAATCACTTATGGTTATACCCAGCTACCACTTACTATTACAAATCTAGCAGCAGATTGTGAAACAAACTACCAATTTGTCATCATTGATAACGAAAATCTGGCTTGTAATCTGGCTTTCGATTTAGGCCAAGTCTGTTGCCCTATTACTACATGTGTTATGCATGTTGATAGTGTAAGTAATATCACTTGTGCTGGTGGAGATACTTTGACATTTACACTTAACTTATCATACAACGGAACTGATTCAGTAGGATTTACCGTCTTTGACTATACTGGCAATTTGACCTTCTACACTTATGATCAACTACCAATCCTTTTATCTATTCAAGCTCCTAATGACGTAAAGACGATATCATTTATTGTTTGTGATTTTAGTACACCTGGATGTTGTGAAATTTATAATG
>JANMMV010000041.1:0-2544 GCA_031373565.1 Saprospiraceae bacterium | reverse complement strand
GAATTATATTTTACTATTGCCGATTCAAATTTATTATCCGAGGATCAGAAAAAAATACTTATCGAAAAACTTGCGCATCAACTGAGTGCAGCAGGGGAGTTGCGCGTAACCTGCGACGAAACACGTTCGCAAAATCAGAATAAACAAATTACCATTCAGAAGTTATATGAAATGCTGGAAACAGCATTAAAACCGGTTAAGAAACGCATTAAAACAAAAGTGCCAAAATCAGTAATAGCTAAACGAATTACCAATAAAAAAATAATTGGTGAGAAAAAAACACTTCGGAAAAAACCGAATTTGGATTGAAAGCATTTTTTTTGTTGACTAGTTTGAAATTAGTTAATATTAATAATTGATTTAAGAATGACAAGGTTTTAGAATTTATTTGAAATCATTTGGCTTTGGCTAGCAAGCAGTATATTTGCTAATCGGTTTTGAAAGTGCTTAAAATACAGAAGTAAGTTTTTGCATTGCTTCGATGGTAGTGTTCAAATTTGCATCATATTAAATGTGCATTTTAATGTTCAGGTTAAGATAGAATAGATTAATCGTTAATATATAAATACAAACGACCTTTACATGAAAGCAGTTTGAAAGCAATAAAAAAAAGTTTATCTTTAATTCACCTTTACCTCAAAACCGAGGAGTATTATGGTATAATATATTTAGATTTCATAAAAAACAACCATCAAAATGAAAATTTGTATAAATTATCTACAAAAACGCCTCTTTTCCTTTTTATTTTCTTGCCTTTTCGTATTAGAACTTACAGGCCAACAGGTTAATCTTGAAGCTAGCGATTTAAATGATAAGCCTAAAAGTTCGAGAGTCACCAATATAATCGAATCCGATGAAGAAGGGTTCATTATTGAACGGAATGTTTATACTGGCAATAGCACAAATGGTCATTTGGAAAAACAAAATTATTCGTTCGATATATTAAAGCAACTGGAATATGAAAGCCAAATAAAAGGAGAAAGTTTGGAATATTCAACATCATTTTATTTTCATAATAAACTATATATAAATAGTGCTATTTATGACAAGAAGGCAAAGGAAAGTAGGTATTATTACCAGGAAGCAGATCCTTCATCTTTTAAAACAAATGGTGTTCCTGTTGAGTATACTAGTTTATTTAAAAATTTAAATGAAAGCTATAAGCCATATAACTATGAGTTATCAGAAAATGGACAAATGATAGCTTTTTTTGGTAGGCTGGGTTATATTACTAAGTTTGGCACATTAAACGAAATTCCTAAGCCAATTGAAACTAATGATGGAGCTACAAAGGGAAGTGTTGTTGTATTGGGTCAGAATATGGAGAAAAAATGGGAGTTGAATTACACTTTCCCAAATAATGGTGAATCCTATAAATTTGAAAGTGTAAAATTGGATGATTTAGGCAATTTTTTTATTCTTGGAATCTTATATGATAAAGGTGCTAAAAATTCAGGTGGTAAAAATGGTGCAAATTATCACTATGTAATTACTGCAATAACAAATAATGGAAAAGATACTAAGGAATATCACATTTCTCTAGGTGAAAAATTTATATCCACCTGCGCCATTAACTTTACAAGCGATGGGAATATTAATTGCACAGGTTTTTATTCCTATAAGGAGGATGATTTGATTAAAGGAACATTTTTGGTTACAATTGATCCAAAAACACAGGTAATTGTTGCAAATAATAACGCTGATTTACCTGTAGAGTTTCTTAAAATATTAATACCTGAAAATAAAGCAGAAAGTGGAGCTGAGTTAGCTGATTATACCTTAAGTGATATAGTTAGAAGGGAAAATGATGGTGTTACATTGATACTTGAAAAATCATATGAAAATAGTTCTACTGTAAAAAATCCGACTACCGGTCTTGTTTCAACACAAACAGTTTATCACCATAATGAAATTGTTTTGATTACTTTAAATGCTGATAATTCGGTGAATTGGTATGCTGTGATTCCCAAAAAGCAAGCTTCGGTTGAATATGACCTTTTATCATATGCGCTTCATGTTAATGATGAAATGATTTATCTTCTTTATAATGACAATGAAAAAAATCTTAATGAAGACAATCCTGAAAAATTGAATACCTATATCGGAAAAAATGCTATTACTACTTTAGTTACCATAAGTGTAAATGGGGATTGGTTAAAAAAGACTTTATTTACTGAAGATGAAAAGAAAGTAGTGTTTATTCCGGAATTTTTCAAGCAGATAAGCCAAAATGAATCTTTGATTTATATGGAAAATGATGAAAAATACATGATTGGAAAGGTTACATTCTAATAATATTAGCGTAACGATTTCCTTTAATTACTTGTGCTCCGTTTAACTTTTAAGGCATCACTTAGCAGTGGTAAAGGGGGCCAGCAAGTAAATAAAGTTGCATCAAAAGTAGAATTATATTTTACTATTGCCGATTCAAATTTATTATCCGAGGATCAGAAAAAAATACTTATCGAAAAACTTGCGCATCAACTGAGTGCAGCAGGGGAGTTGCGCGTAACCTGCGACGAAACACGTTCGCAAAATCAGAAT
>JANMMV010000833.1:0-1814 GCA_031373565.1 Saprospiraceae bacterium | reverse complement strand
TATCATTGTTTCCTGAAAGTTGCGAAAACCCTGCTTCTAATGACCATTTGTCCAAAATTTTACGACTATAGTTGGTGGCAAAACCAACATTATTTACTTTGGGGTATGCCGTTGCATAAATGGAAAAAGTATTTTTCGGGCTGTGCATACGCTTGATAACGATAGGCGACAATTCCATAAGAAGCTGGCTTGTTTCTTGATTAGACAGCAAAGGTTTAGTTGGAACTTGATTTAATATGGCCATAAGGTCAGATTGTCGTACTGCACTTGGTGTATTTTCAATAAAATCAAGATTGGCTTGTGCGATATCAGTAGCTGATGATGACATAACTACATGTGATCTACTTTCATTTTTTTGGTCAACTTGGTTTGATAAATTGTCGCTCGATAATTCATTTGTTTGAATGTTACCCTTATTAACGGTGTTTAATGTACTGGATTGTTCTATAGATTTCTGGCTGGAAGATGTAGAAATATTTGACTTCGTATCAGATTTATTGGAACGTTTTCCTGCATTAGTTAAACCATCTTCATTTGCTTGGTGAATCTTATCTTCACTATTTATTGATTGTTGTTGGGCTATTTCTGTAGAAGGAATATTTCTACGGTCGGCATCTTTTTTGGTCTCAATGGGAAGTGTAGATGTTCGTTCTGTTACTAGCTGAGATTTTTCTCCAAATGTATATCCTAAAAAATAAACAAATCCTATAATCATTAATCCTGCAGCTACGTGGCCCCACTTACGATATAAGTTTGAAGATTTTGAGATTGTTAATGGCTGTGAGGGTGGTGTGATTTGGCTTGAAAATTTTTCCCAAGCTTGGTCTGCACCACCGATGTGTAATTCTTCGTCTTTTTTGGATCTAAGGAGATCTTCAAATTTTTCGATATCCATATTCTTGATATTCTGTTGAAATTATATGTTGCAATTTTTGTTTGGCTTTATGGTATAATGTTTTGGCACCGCCTTCAGTGATCTTAAGGTGTTCGGCTATCTCTACAAATTTGAACCCTTCCACCACATGAAGGAGAAAGACGGTCCTGTATGAGGTCGGGATAGATTTGACAATTTTTAACAGGTCAGTATTCTCTAGATTATCGATCGCTAGGTTTGGCAGTTGACTTCCCAAAGAATCAAACTCATGGATCGTGATATTATCATTTCTAAAATACTTGCGATTGTAATCCAATGCAGCATTCACCACGACTCTGCGCAGCCAAGCCTTATAATTTTCTATTGTTGAGATATCCACTTCCAACACTTTCATAAATGCATCATTATATACACTGATGGCTGTATCCAGATCTCGCACATAGTACAAAGCTACTGTCACGCCATATTGATAGGACGATTTGTACCTTGTTTCTACTGATTGATTGTATGGATTGAAATCTTTCAAAAAGTTGTGAATATTGATTAATTATCTACTAGACGCATATAAAGGTAAAAATAGTTTCCTTGGTATGAAAAAAGTAATTTTAAATATTTGACTAAAGTATGGAGCTCATGGTGCTTCAACTATAATGAAGTTTATTACTTTTACATTATTAAAGAAATCATCAGTGAGAATTGTCGTAATATCTTTGTTTTTAATCATTGGCGCTTGCAGTCCTACCATTCAAAAAACGGTTCAAGTGAATACAGTACCTTTACCCTTCGACCAACCACCAGCGTGGGCTCGTAAAGCCATTTGGTATCAGATATTTGTAGAGCGTTTTCGCAATGGAAATCCTGCCAATAATCCTACAAGAGAGACTTGTGAAGGTGCATTGATAGATCCGCTACCGGCTAGTTGGGCTGTGACTCCATGGGG
>JANMMV010000814.1:0-2205 GCA_031373565.1 Saprospiraceae bacterium | reverse complement strand
GTGGCCCACGCTTTATCTCCCTTTTTGTAAGGCAATGATCCATCATACTTGGTAGGGACTTTGACATACCTAAGCGCTTGAGTGGCACCAGCCTGAGATGTAAAATAGCCCAAAATCGTCAACTGCCGCATCATGGTGAAGTAGTGAGTCGGATCTTCTTCTTTTTTAGCATTCATGTACTTGCGCGCTTCTTGATCTATAGCGTTGAGCGTGGACAATCGCTGCTCAGCGCTGGCTTTAATAATAGAAACTTTGTTTTCTTTTTCTGACCTGTCATTTAAAATTTTAATACCGTCCAAAAATACGTTTTGATCTTCTTTAGAATAACAATCCCTGACCATTTTATGCATAAAAGCACCAATGCCAATAGATTTTGCACCAGGTGTATCAGTGGTTGGAATAATAATCTCACCCACTTCGTCGAGCATTAGGATTTGCTCAACCGATAAAAGAGATTTTGAAGTATCTACCGTAGCGTCAGACTTACAACCTGACAGCATAAAAAGCTCACCGCCGATCATTGTACCGCCAGTGGCAAGTGCTATATATTTGAGTAATTCACGTCGTTCCATGATAGAAGAATTAGAAAAGTAAAAGGTTGATTATAAATTTTGTTTTTTAAGTTCCGAGATCGCATAATCAGCTGCTCTAGCAGTAAGCGCCATATAGGTTAACGAAGGATTTTGACACGCGCTACTAGTCATGCTAGCGCCATCTGTCACAAAAACGTTTTGCGCATCCCATACTTGATTCCACTTATTGAGAACTGATGTTTTGGCGTCAAGCCCCATACGCGCCGTCCCCATCTCATGAATACCGTGACCCATATTGTGACCGTTATCCCAAGTGTCTATGTTTTTGACACCTGAAGATTCGAGCATTTCTTTGATTTCTTTGACAATATCTACCCGCATGGCTTTCTCGTTATCTTTAAGTTCTGCATCCATCGCCAAGATCGGCAAGCCCCATTTATCTGTTTTCATTTTGCCTTTGGAAGCATCCGTTGTTATTTTACCGTCAGCAGTATACAGACGTTGATCGAGATAAATCCTATTGTCATGATGAGGTAATATCTCACCAAAACCTGTTGCACCTATAGACCAATTTCCGGGTTCGCAAAGTGCATCCTTTAGCCCTGCGCCAATACTTAGCTCCGCCACATCTCGTTGCCATCCCTCGCGATTGGCACCGCCTTGATAGCCAAAACCCCGCAAATAACTTCGCTTGTCATTGCCCAAATTAGTAAATCGTGGGATATAAAATCCATTAGGGCGACGGCCATATACGTACTTGTCCAGATTGCCTTCTACCTGCCCATGTGCACCGAGATTGTAATGATGATCCATGACGTTATGCCCTAGTTCTCCGCTACTACTGCCGAGACCTTCTGGCCATATGTCTGTCGCCGAATTCATCAACACCCACGTACTATTGAGTGATGAAGCACATAAGAAAACGATCTTACTTTTGTATTGATAAGTTTTATTGTCAACGGTATCTAGTATCTCAACGCCCGTGGCCTTCTTTAGGTCTTTATCATACAAAAGTTGAGTAACGATCGAGTCAGGTCTCACAGTCAGTCGTCCTGTGGCAACCGCTGCGGGCAATGTTGATGATTGTGTGCTAAAATATCCTCCATATGGGCAACCTTCCCAACAACGATTACGATACTGACAATTGGAGCGATTAGCAACAGCCGATGTTAAATTAGCTACTCGACCGATAAATAAATGACGATCGCCTTTGTAGTTTTTTTTAATGCGATCGGCTACCATTTTTTCTACGAAGTTGAGATCCATTGGTGGCAAAAACTGCCCATCAGGCAATTGTGCTAGGCCTTCTTTGCTGCCACTAATGCCTGCAAAGCGCTCAACATGGTCATACCACGGCGCCAAGTCTTTGTATCTGATCGGCCAATCAACACCATGTCCATCTTTGGCATTAGCTTCAAAATCCATTTCGCTCCAGCGATAACTCTGTCTTCCCCACAGGATACTTCTACCTCCCATGCGGTATGAGCGCCACCATGTGAATGGTTTGTCTTCTGTGTAAGGGCAGTCTTTTTCATTTGTCCATGCGTCGACGACTGATTCTTGGGCCGCCCATCCACGGTGAATGACTGGTTTATCTTCGCGTTGCTGCGCAGTAGTCCTTCCAGCATATTCCATTTCCCAAGGGTCATTGCTCGCTGTTTTGTAATCTTTG
>JANMMV010000808.1:0-3053 GCA_031373565.1 Saprospiraceae bacterium | reverse complement strand
GTCTTTTAGTAACGCAAAGACGATCATTTTTGGAAAATAAGCTTCGTACCTAGGTGCATAAATGAAATCAAGATTGCCGCTACCGTTTTTGATAAAAGTGTAAACATTTTCTGTAGTCCGATCGAATACAAAAAGATCTAGAAGCCCATCTCCGTTAAGATCAATATTGGAGAATTGGGGAGATCGTAAACCACCACTAAATCCTATACTTGCCAGTTTGTTATCTATAAAATAAGGGACATCAAGCCTAGAAAAATCTTGCGCAATGCCTGATATATGTGAAATAAGAGTGAAAATAATAATTATTAGGTTGTTTCTCATAGGTATCAATTATTATATTTTTTGATGATGTTTATCATACTTTTTTCTGGTAATTCTTCAATAGTGTTTGACTTCATTAGATTTAGAAAATCACGGGTCATTTCCTCATGAAATCCTAGTTTAAACGCTAATTGATACACCATGTTCTCCTCTTCTATTGAAACATTGCCGTCAGCATTTATTGTAAAGAGAAGATGGTACAATATTTTGACACGTTCCATCTCTTCACTTGGTAAGATTTCATTAATGACAATATCTTGATTTGCTAAGGTTTTGATGATTTCAGGATTGATATCTAAACAATCGCAAACGTAAATGAGGTAAGTGTATTCGTTTTCGGAAATTTTGTTATCTAATTTGCAAAGATGTACCAATATTTTTATGAGAACTTCGTTTTTCTCTAGATTTGATAAGATGTCCCACATAACATGATTTTGAATATAAAGATAGAAAAAATATCCTAATTGTCAAATATTTCATACTTTTAAACCTTATAAAATGTCGTTGCCATACTGATATTGTGAACATGTTGGTATTTATTGTTATAAATTTAAATAGACGCTTGATAAATGTTTAAAACCAAAATAGCTGGTGTAGGAAAGTACTTACCATCAAATGTCGTGACTAATGATGATCTATCCAAGCTCATGGACACGTCAGATGAATGGATTAGGGAGAGAACTGGAATTGAAGAAAGGAGGTATGCTACCAAACATGTAGAGACTACTTCTACTATGGGTGTAGCCGCCGCAAGAATAGCAATAGAGCACGCAGGTATCACTCCTGATGACATCGATTTTATTATTTTTGCCACATTAAGCCCTGACTACTATTTTCCAGGTTGTGGTGTACTATTGCAAAGAGAGCTTGGTATTACACATA
Organism: Saprospiraceae bacterium; assembly: GCA_031373565.1. Classification (GTDB taxonomy): domain Bacteria; phylum Bacteroidota; class Bacteroidia; order Chitinophagales; family Saprospiraceae; genus OLB9. The sequence continues at coordinate 1,850 of JANMMV010000808.1, read as the reverse complement.
AGGAGGCAGGATCACTAGATATACGTAATCAATGCTCAGGGTTTGTTTATGGATTGTCAATAGCTGATCAGTTCATAAAGACTGGTATGTATAAAAATATTCTATTGGTCGGGGCAGAAATGCACTCAATGGGCTTAGATTTTACAGACGAAAGTCGCAATGTGACAGTTATATTTGGTGATGGAGCAGGAGCGGTGGTTTTACAACCAACAACTGTCGAAGGTCAAGGTATATTGAGTACCCATCTACATTCTGATGGTACAAATGCAGAAGAATTAGCAATGATTAATCCAGGATCTCATGGAGGACATCATTTAGGTCTTGAAAAATTTGGCTATCCACCCGCGGACCAACCAGGTGGCGTATTCGTGACTCAAAAAATGGTTGATGATGGGTTGCTAACCCCTAATATGTCTGGGCAACTTGTATTCAAAACAGCAGTTGTCAAATTTCCTGAGGTTATTAAAGAAGCGCTAGCAACTGCTGGATATACGAGTGAAGATTTAAGTCTTCTAGTACCACATCAGGCGAATCTTAGGATATCACAGTTTGTGCAGAAGGTACTTAGGTTACCAGATGAGAAGGTTGTGAACAATATTCAGAAGTATGGAAATACTACTGCGGCATCGATTCCAATTGCCTTATGCGAAGCCTGGGAGGATGGACGAATAAACGAAGGAGATTTAATATGTTTAGCGGCATTCGGTAGTGGATTTACTTGGGGCAGCGCATTGATAAGATGGTAATATTTCTTATCGTATATAACTATAAAACGGAAAGATGATTTTAGAGAAGGTAGATATTTTAGGTATTGGTGTTCACCCTGATGATATAGAATTGAGTTGTGTTGGAACGATATTAAAACATATTGATCTAGGCTACTCAGTAGGATTGTGTGATTTAACGAAGGGTGAATTGGGGACTAGGGGCAGTGGTGAGTTGAGACTTATTGAAGCTGAAAATTCTCGCAAGATTATTGGTGCGGTGTTTAGAATGAATTTGGGAATGTCAGATGGTTTTTTCCAAAATAATGAGGAGAACCTTCGTAAGATCATACGAGTTCTGCGCTCATCTCAGCCCAAGATCATACTTGCAAATGCGATTAATGATCGCCACCCTGATCATGGACGAGCAGCAAAATTAGTGAGTGATGCTTGTTTTTATGCAGGGCTGCGAAAAATCGAAACCCATGACGAAGATGGGATTGTTCAGGCGATTTGGCGACCTCAAGCAATTTATCATTATGTCCAAGACCGTAATCTAAAAGCAGATTTTGTAGTTGATATATCTCCGTACATTGATAAGAAAATTAATTGCATTAAAGCATTTAGCTCACAATTTTTTACTGGCGGCGATGGTAAAGATACAGAACCACAAACACCTATATCGTCCAAAGATTTTATGGATTTTGTCAAGTCGAAAAATGCTACTTATGCCCGTGATATACAAGTATCGTACGCGGAAGCATTTACAGTAGAACGGACACCAGGCGTTAATAATTTGTTTGATTTGGACTGATAGGTTGATTTCTGGTAAGAAAGCTAACCAAGTGAGAGCGTTATTACAGGATTTATTTTTGGAAAATGATAATTGAATATTTCAAGTACCTAATGAAACCTAGAATTTACGATATCAAAAATTTACATTTGGCGTTGTCAGCTTTGATAGTCATTGTGGTTGGATTTGGATATGGTGTAAGCCCCAGCAGGGTTTTACCTATTTTCTTTGATTTTAAGGTAGCAAGTGTAGATTTATCCAATATTTTTAGAGCAATTATGGGATTGTATATTGGTTTAGGCGTTTATTGGATTTTTGGTATTTTAAGACCAGCAAACTGGTACAGCTCTACA
>JANMMV010000793.1:0-1792 GCA_031373565.1 Saprospiraceae bacterium | reverse complement strand
CCTGTTAAACTAAAACAATTAGCGGCGCAAATTCAGCATTTACTTAGTAAAAAGGAGCTGTATCCATGATAACCCCATCTATTTTGGTGGTTGATGATGAGTTTAATAACTTTACCGTGATTAAAATCCTCTTAGCTAATCATGACTATAAATTGAATTATCTCTCCAATGGTCAAGAAGTACTTCCTAGTATGCCTTTGTACCAACCAGATCTCATTTTATTGGATGTAATGATGCCTGTAATGAATGGAATAGAAGTATGCCGACAGCTTAAATCCACACCTGAATGGGCGCATATTCCGATCATCATGGTCACAGCCCTAACCTCCAAAAATGACCTTGCTCTATGTCTGGAAGCAGGTGCAACCGATTTCATCAGCAAACCACTCGATCGCTTTGAACTAAATGCAAGAGTTCAGTCAATGCTACAAATCAAACAGCAATACGATCGCATTAAGTCGTTATCTGAGATGCAAGAACACACCATTGACCTCTTGCAAGCCAACATGAACGAATTGTGCGGTAATTTATCTTCGACTTTGCCCCACGAACTCAGTACCCCCCTCAATGGTATTTTTGGTGCGATAGCAATCCTGATTGACGATCATGCGAATATGAAGAAATCAGAAATTCATGATTGGTTGCTCATTGCCCAAAAATCTGTTGCCAGACTAGAAAAACTAACCAAAAAATTCATGAAATTTGCTAGGTTAGAAATGTCGGCAAATAATCCTACAGAAAAGCCACCAGATGGTTATGATTTACCAATTCCCACTGCGGTTCTAGCGGTAATTGCGATCAAATCCAAGGCGGAAATGTTCGATCGCAAAGATGACTTGATTATGGAGCTTGAGAATATTGAGATTGCTCTAGATGAGAAAGATTTTTTAACCATTATCGATGAGTTGTTAGATAATGCTTTCAAATTTTCTAAGTCTGGCACTCCCGTAAAGGTAACTACCGAATCCGAGAATGGAATGTTTAACCTATCAGTCCTCGATCATGGAAGAGGGATGACAGAAGAGCAAATTGCCAAGATCGGTGCATTTCATCAATTTGAACGCAAGCAATATGGACAAGAAGGGCTTGGACTAGGTTTAAAAATTGTCAAAAGAATAGTTGAAATGAATGCAGGTCATTTCTCAGTTTCGAGTGTCTATAATCTAGAAACCAAGGTTCATATTCAACTACCTTTAAGTAAGTCGAGTTTTGCAAACTGAAAGTTACAAGCTACTATGCCTTCGTGAAAACTAAAAACTGATGTTAAAATCAAATCAGCGTATCTCCTAGAGTTACTATGCAAACCACTCAAGCACCAATCAAGTCTCCTGCTGCACCATCCTTACTTATTCCCACAACTCCAATCAGTCTCCCCGATCATAAGCAATTACCCGACTCAGACGGAACTTTTGTGAAAAATTTTCAGGAACACCCACAAAGTATTGTTTTAACAAGTTCGATCGCTCCAATATTAGACAAATTACATCCTGATGGACGTTATTGCATAGGGCAAGATAGTGGTATCTATTGGCGCTTGATGGAGCCGCCTGAAAAAGGAGCCGAAGCCCCTGATTGGTTTTACGTGGGCAATGTATCACCGCTTCTTGATGGGGAATATCGTCGCTCCTATGTGTTGTGGAAAGAATTCGTTGCGCCCTTAATTGCGATTGAATTTGTGTCAGGTAATGGCTCAGAAGAAAGAGATGCAACCCCGCCTAGTGCAACCGAAAAAGCTGGCAAATTGCTCGTTCTGGACCTGCAGATGTACAGCAAAGCCCAGCCGCTGGGCCAC
>JANMMV010000764.1:0-5265 GCA_031373565.1 Saprospiraceae bacterium | reverse complement strand
AATCCAAAAATCATTTTAATTATATAAATCATATCACTTGAAATCCACCCGCATACGGATCGTCATCAGGATCAACAAGGATGGTATTGTATCCGTAGATACGAGCCCATCCTTCTATGCCAGGTATGATTGCGTTATAATTGCCTACCTTGGTTAGCCCTTCGATCGTGCCATTAAATACACTACCGATATAACTTTCATGCTTAAATACTTGATCAGCTTGCAACTTACCTTGGGCATGCCATTGTGCCAATCGTGCCGAAGTACCCGTCCCGCAAGGAGAACGATCTATCGCTTTGTCACCATAAAATACAGCATTTCTTGAAGTGCTACCTTCATTGAGTACCGCATCGGTTGTCCATTGCACGTGCGAACAAACGTTGATAGCTGGTATCTCTGGATGTTGAAAATCATAGTGATCATTAAGATGTTCTCTCATCTCGCGTCCCCACGCCACTAGCTTATCAGCGGTATAGTGTTCAATGCCTTTGTAGTTTTCTTGCGGGTCGACAATCGCATAAAAATTACCACCATAGGCCACATCAACAGTAAGCTCACCGAGATCTTTGACAAAAGTCTGTAAGTTCTCTTTGTACAAGAAGGAGGGTACATTGACAAGCTTCACACTCTTTACTTTGCCATTTTGATCTTGGTTATAGGTGATCTTGACAAGTCCGGCGGGTGCTTCCATCAAAACGATACCGGGTACTTTGGGTTGTATCAATCCTTCTTCGATACCTATCGTAATGGTGCCTATCGTGCCATGTCCACACATCGGGAGACAACCGCTCGTTTCTATAAAAAGGACAGCCACGTCATTGGCAGGATCATGGGGTGGATACAAAATACTACCACTCATCATATCGTGTCCTCTTGGTTCGAACATGAGGCTTTTGCGAATCCAATCATATTCCTTCAAAAAATGAAGACGTTTTTCCATCATATTTGCGCCAAGTAGGGTAGGGCCACCACCTGCCACCACTCTCACAGGATTGCCGCAAGTATGTGCATCGATACAAAAGAATCTTGTCTTCTTCATCCCCTGATTAATTGATAGCGTTACGATGATATTGACCATTGACCTTACGCAAAATACCTGTTGGATTGGCATCTTGAAGGGACGTAGGCAATAATGCATCTGGACAATCTTGATAACAAACAGGTCGTACCCATCGCTTGATGGCCTCCATGCCCACAGAAGTAAATCGACTGTCTGTCGTCGATGGATAAGGGCCACCATGTACGGTTGCTGCATTGACGTCGACACCTGTAGGGACACTATTGAATACGACGCGACCAGCTAGATGCTTGGCAATATCTATCAGTGTGGCATGGTCGGTAAGATCTGCTTCTGTACCGAACAGGGTAGTCGTTAACTGGCCATGCAATTATTTCCATACGGAAACAAGATCATCCATATCGGTACACAAAACGACAATTGTGCTAGGTCCGAACACTTCTTCGTGCAAGGTCGGATGCATCTTCATGGTTTGGCTATCAACCGTTGCGACCATCGGTGGTGCTTTTTGGTCAGCATCATCACTGCTTTTGTATAATACGCGCAATAGATCTATCCCTTGTATCTCACTAATGCGAGCTAAATAGTTGCGATGAATACCTTCATTGAGCATTTTGAATGAGGGTGATTGGGATAAGCTATCCGCAAGTGAAGCCACAAAAGTTTGCACATCATCACTATCTACCGCCAAGATGATACCTGGATTGGTGCAAAACTGTCCTACACCCATCGTGATAGAAGCGGCTAGTTTTTTACCTAGGGATGGGGCATCTGCACGAAGGATCTCAGGAAGCAAGATGACTGGATTAGTACTTCCCATTTCTGCAAACACAGGGATAGGATTGGCTCTTTGTTGTCCATAGTCAAATATGGCTCTTCCTCCTTTGAGGGAACCTGTAAAACCTACCGCTGCTGTGCGTGGATGTAGCACTAATGCTTTTCCGATCTCAAAACGATCGCCTTCGACATGCTGGAAAGTAAATGGATGCATACCGCATTTTTCCACAGCAGCTGATATGGCACGGGATACGAGTCGAGATGTATTGGGGTGCGAAGGTTGTCCTTTGACGACCACACTACAACCAGAAGCCAATGCAGAAGCAGTATCTCCTCCAGCAGTGGAATAGGCAAGTGGAAAATTGGATGCACCAAATACAACTACGGGTCCCATGGCGAGATCTACTTTGCGCATATCGGGTTTGGGCAATGGTGCTCTATCGGGTTGGGCAGTTTCTATCACGGCATTGACCCAGCTACCTTCTAGCAATAACTGGCTAAAGGCCCTTAATTGACCACATGTTCGACCTCGTTCGCCTAGAAATCGTGCTTCGGGTAGGTTTGTTTCACGCATGGCAGCATGGATCAATTCATCGCCGAGACCTTCTATTTCTGCTGCAATTTGGGCGAGGAAATCGGCACGTTGTTGTGGTGTCGTTTCACAATAAGATAGGAAGCCAGCGTGTGCCTGTTCCATGATTTGATTTATATCTGTCATTTTTATTTTTGAAAATCTAAGCTTACAATTTTGGTCGATGATCAATCCCGTGTTGGATGATCTTGGTGATGCGGTCTCTTTCTTCTCCAATCAACGGTAATCTAGGCGATCGGACATGTTCAGAGCCAATACCTGTCATGTGTTCAGCGAGTTTGATATACTGTACTAATTTGGCATGGAGATCTAATTCTAATAGAGGCAAGAACCATCTATAGATCTTGAGCGCTTCATCGTATTGACCTGCTTTCATCAGATTGTAGATGGTGACTGTTTCTTTAGGAAAAGCACAAACCAAACCAGCTACCCAGCCATCAGCACCGAGCATCAATTCTTCCATGGCGAGTGTATCGACACCACAAAGGATCTTCAATCGATCACCAAAAGCATTTCGCAATCTTGTGACATTGGAGACATCTCTAGTGGATTCTTTGATGGCTTGAATATTGGGAGCCGCGATTAATTCAGCAAACATGTCTATGGTCACTTCTATCTTATAATCTACAGGATTGTTGTAGATCATGATCGGTAGGTCGGTTTCTTTGGCTACAGCCAAAAAGTAGGCGACGGTTTCTCTGTGGTCCGATTTATACCGCATAGGTGGCAACATCATTAAGCCTTTGGCACCCCATGATTGGGCAAGTTGAGCTTGTTGGATAGCCGCTCGTGTTGCGCCTTCCGCGATATTCATCACTACTGGTACCTTGCCATTGACGATTTCAACAGCGGACTTTACTAGCAATTCTTTTTCTGAAGTTTCAAGCACTGAAGCTTCTCCTAGTGTGCCACCAAGGATGATTCCATGGACACCTGCATCTAATTGTGCATGGATATTGACAGCATATAAGTCGTGATCTAATGCATCATCTGCTGTAAATTTTGTCGTAACGGCAGGATAAACACCTTGCCATGATACTTTATACATGTAAACGGTATGATTTTGTTAAGTAAATCACAAATCTAAAGTTTGTTTGCGTACGAGGGGTAATATTTTTGGATTTTCATCGTTCTGTTGATAGTAAATGGAATAAAATTTCAATTTTCTACACCATATATTATAATATTTTTATATTTGTGCTTTCCTTTATTAAAATAAATTTACATATGAGTTTTTTATTGCAAGCCGCAACTATGGCGGACACAAGTGCTGTGACTAGTGGTGGTTCTAGTTTTAGCTTATTTGATATCATAATGAAAGGGGGTGTCGTCATGATACCTTTGTTAATCCTATCGGTGTTATCGATCGCTTTTATAGTGGAGAGATATTTGTACATCAGAGAGCAATCTAAGATTGATACAAACTTAGTCAAAGCTGTTCTAGATAAGATTTACCTAGGTCAAACAGATAGTGCTGCCATGTTATGTGAAAATGCCAAATCTAGTTTAGGCAATATCATCAAGGCTGGTGTCGACACATTAGGTAAGCCTATTGATCAGATCAAAGAATCACTTAATGTGCAGACCAATATCGAGCTTGCTTCGATGGAGTCAAAGATGGGATATATAAGTATCATATCTGGTATTGCTCCGCGTCTTGGTTTTATCGGTACGATCTTGGGTGTAATCACGATCTTCTATAGTATATCTCAAACGGCAGATATCTCGATTTCGACGATCTCAGCAGGTCTTTACCAAAAGATGATCTCATCAGGTGGTGGTTTGATCGTAGGTATGATTGCGTTTTTGGGTTACAATTACTTGTTGACAAAGGTGGATAGCTTTAGTTTATATGTACAACGCGAAGTCCTTGAATTTATCAAAGGTATCAACAAACCAGTTTAAACAACTTTATCAATGAATATAGGTAGAAAAAGACGGGTCTTCCATGATGAAGATGCGATGGCTGCGATGAATGATATCATGTTCTTCTTGATGTTGTTTTTCCTTATCATCTCAACCATGGCCAATCCAAATGTGATCAAAGTTTTGCTTCCCAAAGCAGACAACAGTAACACGATAGCGAAGCAACCATTATCACTCACCGTGACAGAGGATTTAAAATATTTTTTGAATGCGGATGAAATTACCAAAGAAGAGCTTGAAGATGGACTTCGTAAGGCCGTCGAATCTAATAATGGTGATAAAACCGTGACACTGAGATTTGCCAAAGAACTCTCGACACAAGAATTAGTGGACGTATTGGCCATCGGCGTCAAGCTCGAGCTCAATATGGTACTGAGTACATCCAAGTAGTAGATTAACAAATCAACATATATCAAATCCCTAGGCTATTCAAGATAGTCTAGGGATTTTGCGTTTTATACCCCTGAAGGTTGCTGTCATGCAGAAGGATGACTGCGACAATCTGCTGATGGTCGCAGTCATGCTGAAGCTTGATAAAAATTTGCAACTGCGATCCTTTATTTTATGAATTTGTAATTCATTGACATCCAGCTAATATAAATAGCCTACAATATTGTCCAGTTCAATCTTCTCAATTTCTAAATATCCCTGATGGTCGCAGTCATGATTAAGCTTGATAAAAATTTGCAACTGCGATCCCTTATTTTATGAATTTATAATTCATTGGAAAACAATTAATGTACATAACTTACAATATTGTCTAGTTCAACTGTTCTTCAATTTATGGCATAGTCGTCTATTGGGCTAAAGCCCAGAGTAGGTTGTTGTTCTTTTACCATAGGTTAAAACCTATGGCAAATCAAACATAACCCTGATGGTCGCAGTCATGTTTATGCTTGATAAAAATTTGCAACTGCGTCCATGCATATTGAAAATAAAATGATGCTTACTT
>JANMMV010000753.1:0-3233 GCA_031373565.1 Saprospiraceae bacterium | reverse complement strand
CACAGCGATACGACCTAGATTACCATCTGGCAAGCCTTTGCGTATGGGTTTCCATGTAGCACCTCCATCTGTAGATTTAAAGATTCCCGAAGTAGGGCCGCCCGAGTTGAATGCATATGGTTTACGTCTAAAATCCCACATTGTGCAAATGAGCGTGTTGGGGTCACGCGGATCCATAACTATGTCGGCGCAACCAGTATGATTGTCTACGTAGTATATTTTTTTCCAAGTTTTACCACCGTCATCTGTCTTGAATAAGCCTCGCTCTTCGGAGTCGCTCCACAATGCGCCGGGTACTGCAACATATAAAACGTCAGGATTGCTAGGGTGTAGGATGATTTTAGAGATGTGTTCACTATTGGGAAGTCCCATTAATTGCCAGTTTTCTCCTCCATCTTTTGAACGGTAGATACCATTGCCGATAGATACGGTATTCCGCATATTGGATTCACCGGTGCCCACCCATATTGTATCTGGATGGCTTTGGTCAATAGTGACTGCACCTATCGATTGACAATATTTGTCAAAGATGGGTTGAAAAGATACGCCACCATTTTCGGTTTTCCATACACCACCTCCTGCTGTACCTACGTACACGCGGGTTGGATATTTGGCTGATCCGTCGATGGCTGTTATCCGGCCGCTCATCACGGCTGGTCCGATACTACGTGCTGAGATGTCGCCTAAAGTAGCGGAGGTGATTTTCTGACTGACGCCAAAAGTTATGCATAGACATAACAATGCAGCAGCACAAATGAATCGTTGCATTTTCATAAGTAAATTGTTTGTTTGTTGGTGAAAGGATTAGTTCAAAACCAAAAACGGATATTAGAAATGGGCTGCATTTTTAATGTGAATCTGGTTAAAAGTAAAATGCAAACTACCTTTCCGAAATCATATAATCACTTGTTTAGATAATCTGCATTTAAACTGTAAAATTATTGCTTTGGCATGACAAATAAAGTTTCGTCAACTTTAGCATTGATTTCTATTTTGTCAAAATTCATACTACCCATTCCACCTGTACCAGCGTGAGGTAATACGATATCGCCAACTTTCTTAAAATTGGAGAATGTAGACACCTGCTCTTGCTCTTGGCCTTGGACCATCACTTTAGTGCTCTCTTTGATAAGGTAACTAGTTTCTTTTTCAAAATAACAAGTCGTCTCAACTTTGTCTTTATCAGTCAATTTGATTTTGTAAACTTCTACTCCTTCTTCTGTATCTTCTCCTAGGTATTCTACAGAACTTCCCTTTGCAGCATAGTCGATGAACTTACCTTGGATATCTAATTGAGATCGACTACCTTTCAATTGCTCTTCAGGAGTCGGCTCCGGCTTAGTTTGACCCATAAATGGCATCAATGACCATCCCTCTTTCTCAGTCACTACTTGGATACCCGTCATGCCTTGAACTACAAATTCTATACGCATAGCTTTGTTATTGATACCCCACATTTTGATAGGAACTTTGACACCACCAAAATCAGTGTTCATCTCAGCATACATAGATTGCACTTTTTTCCAGTTGTCAGCACCACCTACTGCTTTTATGTGGTCATTGATGATCTGATCTGCTGTCTGGCCAAAAGAAATAAGGGAATATCCCAAAAAGAAAGTAAATAAAAAGAAATTCTTCATTTTGAAAATTGTTTTAATGATTATGATAGTAAGTGTTTCGTCACGTAAATGCAACTATTCTATGACGCAAATGTAGATCAGGAAGTTGCATTTAGGTGCAAGTATTCTATAAGATCTCAGATTTAATCGACAAAAAGATCGAAGGGCTCGCTACATACTATTCTTTTTGATAGAGAAACAAAAATATGTCTACTTTTGCAAGCTAAATATGATAACACGAACAGAGCTCCATATACCACGATCTCCTTGGTCGATTACGCATCATAGTAAAATATTATTGCTGGGTTCCTGCTTTGCTGATAACATGGGAGAAAGGCTTGTTTACCATGGGTTCGATGCCAAAATCAATCCTTTCGGCACGACATTCAATCCTATATCATTAGCGCATATTATTGACATGATTATTGGACATGCGTCTATCGATGAGACTAAATATGTATGTACACAAGGTGTGTGGCATCACTATCATTTCCACAGTAGAATGGCTTCACTAGACAAAAAATCACTTCATGACGCACTAGAACGGTTGTTAGAAGAAGTTCGTCAATTCATAGCTCATGCCGATTATTTATTCATCACACTGGGTACTTCTATTGCCTATAAAGTGATAGAGGGAGATGATTGGGTTAATAATTGTCATAAGCAATCTTCGCAGTCGTTTTCAAAAAATATTATAAGTGTTTCCTTAGGTAGCCAATTTTTGTTTGAAAGCATTGAAAGGCTTTTGGCGATTAACCCAAATCTAAGGATCGGATTCACATTAAGTCCTGTAAGGCATACTAAAGATGGACTGCAAGAAAATGCGAAAAGTAAAGCTCGATGCCTATTGATGATAGATGAATGCGTTCATAAAATTGAGCCGAATGGAGCATATTTTCCTGCTTATGAATGGATGATTGACGACTTAAGAGATTACCGATTTTATGCAGATGATCTAATACATCCGAGTGACAAAGCATTAGACTTCATTTGGCAACGCTTCGGTGCGCACTACATGTACGCAGAAACCTTGTTGACTTGTCAGGAAATCAATCAAATAAGAATGAGCTTATTACATCGACCTTTCAATTCGGATTCGGAAGCGCATAAGGCATTTTTAGATAAGCTCAGGCACCGTCAGAAACAAGTTGAAGGCAGATTTCCCCACTTAAGATGGTAGTTTTTCTTCGGTGATTTCGAGTATGCTCAATCACTTGTGGAGTGGTGATTTCGAAGAACCTTAATCACCTAAAATAAATCCAATTTACATCGGTGGCTGAGGGAACTCGAAGCCACAGTCTCGCTGAGGGAACTCGAAGCTACCTTCCTACATGCACTAATAACACTGAAATGTCTGCTGGGGATACACCGCTAATTCGACTCGCTTGTCCGATCGTACGTGGACGAACATTAGTTAGTTTTTGTCTAGCTTCTATTGATAGTGCCTTAAGACCAGTATAATCAAAGGTATCATGCAATCTTACGGCGGCGCCGAGGTATCGGTCCAACCGAGGGCGCCGGATTCGCTCGACGGCGACCTGATTGGCCGTGAACCGGAGTTCGCGCAGCTCCTCAAGACGTGGCAACGCACCCGTGCGACGCGTGGCGCCGTGC
>JANMMV010000639.1:0-1967 GCA_031373565.1 Saprospiraceae bacterium | reverse complement strand
TCAAATATTTATTTCAAGTCTGTTAAGATCAACGGCCTGCTGATGGTCTCTTCTAGCGAGATAAATGTTTCTGTACGCTGAATTCCCTTGATGTTTTGCAACTTCTTAGAGATAACCTCACGAAGGTGCTCTGTATCTCTACATATGATCTTGGCGAAAATAGAATAATTACCAGTGGTGTAGTGGGCATCTACGAGTTCTGGTATCTTTTGCATTTCCGCTTTTACGCTTTCGTACATGTTTGATTTCTCAAGATAGATTCCCAAGAATGCCGTGATATCGAAGCCAAGCTCGGTGTAATTGAGATCAGCTCTCACACCACGGATAAGTTTAGCATCAGTGAGTTTTTTGATGCGCACATGGACTGTACCAGCAGAGACAAAAAGTTTCTTGCCGATTTCAGCATAGGACATCTTCGCATCCGTTGCTAAAATCGACAAGATCTTAGTGTCAACATCGTCAATTTCGATTCGTTTTTTTTTCTTTATCATGATTTTGTTGGGGTGGTGGGTCAGTATTTTATGGTGCGACGTTGCGGAGGTTTGTGACCATACCAAGTTCTTTTGCCACGGACAAAGTTGAATAATGCCATAATGCCTACAAGAATAAAGAAAAATGGTCCCAAAAATCCTAGCAAAGCGACGTATTTTGATCCGAAGAATTTTGACATCGGTCTCCTAAGTCTTTCCGCGATGATATACATACTAGGTATCAATAAAAGGGTAAGGAAAAATGAGAATATCAAACCAAAGATGATTGTCCATGACAAAGGTCCCCAGAATACAACACTATCTCCACCAATAAAGATCTTCGGATCTAGATGAGTAAATAGTGAATTGAAATCTATATTAAACCCAATTGCAAGCGGCAACAATCCCAAGATCGTTGCGACTGCTGTCAAAAGTACAGGGATAATTCTGATTTTTCCTGCCGTTATCGCTGCTTCACGAGTTTTCATACCACGACCACGAAGCTCATCTGTAAACTCGATAAGTAGAATTCCATTCTTAATCACGATACCAGCCAAACCGATAATTCCCACCAATACCATGATAGTCGGCATGGTCATACCTGTGATAGCGAAGCCAAAGAATACACCGATAACAGAGAAAAGTATTTCCGACAAAACGATAAATGGTTTGCTTAAACTATTAAATTGTAGAACCAGAATCAAAAATATAATCATTAATGATGTCAACAATGCGCCACCTAAGAATGAATTGGTTTCTTCTTGTTGCTCCGATGAGCCCGATTGCCTTACTGTTACACCATCTGGGATCGAATATTTCAACTTATAATCATCAATCTTTTCGGCCAACTCTGCGTTAATAGCTGCAACGGCAGACAGATCCGTAATGTTGGATTGAAGCTGGATCATGCGCTTATTGTTTTTGCGTTTGATAGCGCCAGTCGTATTCGTAAAGTCATATTTTGTTACGGCTGAAATCGGCACTTGTTTGATCTGTCCTGTGTTGAAATCTCTGAAAGTGAGACGCATATTGATCAATGACGACAAGTTGTTACGTACCATATCATTGTATCTCAATTGTATCTTAAACTCGTCTTCGCCTTGTTTGATCTTAGATACTTCACGGCCGAACAATGCGGTACGTATTGCCCCACCGATCTGAGCCGAACTAATGCCTTCTATTGCAGCTCGCTGTTTGTCCACTACTATTGTCACTTCGGGATTATTAAGGTCAGTATCCATTTGCAGATTTTCTACGCCAGCTACCCGATTTGTATCTAGATAGTTGAAGAGATCTGTTGCCACTCGTGCATTATGCTCAAAGTCATCTCCAAATATCTCGATATTAACTGGTGCATCTTGCGGTGGTCCACTACCTTCTTGCTCTACAGATACAATGGCACCAGGGATATTCTTTACCGCAATACGTATAGAGTCAAGATATGGACTCGTAGGGTGATCGGGACGTTTTGCAAATTCAACGAAGGAGACTTGGATA
>JANMMV010000635.1:0-8971 GCA_031373565.1 Saprospiraceae bacterium | reverse complement strand
GTAGCAGATGTGATCCAATCCATCGCTTGTTCTTGATTGATCTCGTTTATTACACACCATTCTGCTGCAGCTATTAGGCTTGCTGGATCAAATCCTAAAGCTCCACTCATTTGTTTTTTGATGTCTGCCAATATAGTTTTTTTGTCATCAACATCAATGGTCATTGGGATACTCCACCGCTCCCAATCCAGAAAAATATCGACGTGATTTGAAGTTTGATTTTCGAATTGATAAGTTAGTCGCTCGACGAGATTGGCTTGGTTTTTTTTCTGAACGGTTTTTACTCTAAGCACATCCAGATTTTTATCGTAAAAATATGTGCCCCACTCTTCAACATTTTTATTGAAAATCCAAGTACTTTCCTCAGCCCCCAATTCTAAAAATAAAGCATATTTACCTGCTGGCAATGGAGATCCGTTGACAAGTACATCCGTCGAAAACGAAATCGTCGTACACTCATCCGCACCAGCACGCCAAGGAGAAGCCACATTAGATCCGAAGCCCAAAACTTGAGAACCAAAATAAGCAACATTGGTTCCCCAAATTGCGCCATCTCGCCCGTTGACTTTAGGAGCATTCCAACGAATTTGAACATCCGTTACTGAAATTCTGCGACCTATCATCGAAGTAAAATTGTTGTTCTCAGGTATTCGTAAAGCTTGACCAAAAGCAACAAATTGAAGGAAGAGCCCGACCACTAAAACTGGCAATGTAATGTTGTATCTCATGCTTTCAAGAATTTTGTAATAATATAACGTAAAGACTTCGAAATAAGATGCTGATGTCCAAACCATTTCGCTAAAACAAAAAGATTCTTACCCTTTCACATACCCCATCTGTTCGTCTTCATCGATAAACTCTAGTTCAGCGTCTTTCTCCCATATCTCCATCTCGCAGGGTTTGCAATTAAATTTGAGTTTATAAGCGTTATCTCCATGCTTGAGCGTGAGCGGCTCTACAAGTTTGTCACCCATGGTTGCACGTTGGAATCTGGCACATTTTCCTAGTTCGTATTTGACACAGTATTTAGTGACCATAACGCGTGCTTTGCCAGGATCCCATTGGAGTTCGAAAGCCTTCTCGATCTCAGTAACCCCGTGGCGTTTGTAGAAATTTTTGGCTAATTCATTGGAAACGTTGAAGGTAAAATCTAACTTCTCAACAGGGTATGGATGATCAGTCTTAGTGATTTGGAACGTCTCACGGTGATAATTGGCGATTCTAGTCTCGACAAGATTTTCTAATACTTCTCGACGTATTTCGTTGATCTTGGAGATCGGCAAAAACCAATTATCTGTAAGCACCACATCAATATCATCTACTACGAAGACGGTATTACCTGTTTTGGCGAGATTCTTTTTGATATTTGGGATGACCGATTCTGCGCTATTGGCAAGTGCTTTTTCAGTGGACAAGGACATTTCACTTTGATGGCCATCTTCGTCAGTTGCTACCAGATGGAAGCCGTCGGGAGTCTCGGTAAATGTAAGACTTACACTGATCTTGCGGATAGCGCTTTTTTCCTGCTCTACCATCTTGATAAACTCAGCATCCGAATTTCTAAAAATATCAGTACCAACATTTATCTGCTTCTGAGAATTGAGTACCACGACATCATTGACGATGATATTGATTTGCGCGCCATCGGCTTCTCCATTGGCATTGACAAAATAAAGTCCATCCGCGTTATTGAGCAATTCACTATTTTCGATAAGGTAACCATTGGCTTTCGCTTCAGTGACCTTTCCGATAAATTGGCCTTGTGACTTGGGTGTATCCCAGCTACCAATCTTCTCCTTTCGCTTATTAACAAAATAGTCGGTATAGCCACGGTTGAAACTCCGATCCATCTTGGGTTCGAAATTATAAAATGTCCTTCCTGAAGATGCTTTTTGAAATTTGTCTGGATTATCATCTAGAAATCCATCTAATCTCTGACGAAGATACGATGTATTATTTTTGACATACACGATATCTTTGAGTCGTCCTTCAATCTTAAAAGACGTGATTCCCGCTTCGATAAGATTGGGTAACTGGTCACTGAGGTCCAGATCTTTGATTGACAGTAGGTGGCTGCTTTGGATCAATGTTGTGCCAGTTCCATCAACGAGTTCGTAAGGAAGGCGACAGTTTTGGGCACAAGAGCCACGATTGGCACTACGCTCACCATTGGCTATACTCATATAACAGTTGCCGCTAAAAGATACACACAATGCACCTGACACAAAAAACTCTAGCTCTACATCAGTCGCTTCATGGATTTCTTTGACTTGGTCGAGATTCAATTCTCTGGCTAGGACTACTCGTTTGATTCCGGCATCATGAAGAAACTTGACGTGCTTGGGATCTCTATTATTGGCTTGAGTACTTGCATGGAGTACGATCGGAGGAAGCTTCATCTCAAGGATGGCCATGTCTTGGATGATCAATGCGTCCACTCCGATATCATACAATTGATAGATGAGTTTGCGACATTGCTCCAGCTCATTATCATATAGTATGGTGTTGATGACTACAAAAACCTGTGCCTTAAATAAATGGGCATATCTCACCATCTCGGCAATATCTTCCAGAGAATTGGTCGCATTGGTGCGCGCGCCGAACATAGGCGCTCCTATATATACAGCATCTGCGCCGGCATTGATGGCAGCGATACCTTGGACCAGGTTTTTGGCAGGTGCGAGGATCTCAATTTTCTGTTTTATCATCGGAGAAGGTAGTAAGTTTGATTACAAGGTGCAAAGGTAAGGATTATTTTGCTTATGCACTTTCTCACTTAGATGTCAAAAATAACCTTATTCATATCTAAAAATACCGCCCGATCATTAGATTACTCTATCGCTATCATTTAAAGACGGCTATTTGGCTATGGAAGTACAATACTAAAATGAAGAAGCGCCGATATTCTGGAAAATAATCAAGCCTTGAGCTATGTGCCATTTAATTCAATTTGTAGTTTACCTAACTGAGCATATAATGTAAAATTAAAAATAATATTGACCTTTGGCCAATACAAGTATGAGTAAATACAAATGAATTTCCACGAAATATCTAAAGAACATAAGGGTATGGAATATCACTTCTGTCTTCACTATGTTCAAAACACGGAGGGTGCATGGGAAATTAGCCAAGATGTTTTTGTTTCCATTTATCATTCAACGACATTATTTCAACATGATTCATCAATGAAAACCTGTAAGTATCGAACTACCATCAAAAAAAGAGTAGATTTTTTAAAGTCTAGGCAACGCAAAAAGCGCGTTACCTTTTTAACTTCGCTATTTTTTTGCGATAGTAATGATTTGAAACACAATCCGCCAGAAAATAACCATCCAGGGTATTGCTGGACTACAAAGAAGCTTTGGTCAAGTTGTTTCTGAAAATCAATCAACTGCCCAATAAGCAGAAACAGCACTAATTTTACATAAAATTGAACAAAAATCGCAAGTTGAAGTGGTAGAATAATGAACCTTAGCCCTAAAGCGCTTGAATCACTTGTACAAAGAGCCAAAAAAGCTCTTTCAAAAAAATATGACTCAAAACGAAGGATAGTCATCAGTATATCGTCTAACCAAATTTACAATGTAGTATGGACATAGACCATGTGCGTAAAATAATAGGAGCTGAAGTACCTCCTTATTTTTTTCAAGGATCGCGCATCGTGTTGAAGAGTCATGGCATAGAAGATTTGATGGGCTTCAGGAATGTTCCGACATTAATAAACATGGCATGGCAAAATTCTTTTTTGAGAGTCGGCGCTATCAACCACTTGGATATGCAAGTTTTGGCTACTATTACAAGCCCATGTGAAATGGGTGCAAGTAAGAATAATGTATAGTAAAATTACAATCTAGCACTATGTATCAAGATTTATTTTATCGATCATTTAGAGACTCAATTTTTATTGAAGAACAGCTTCTTACGTGGATTTTCCAATTTTTGTTGACACTGGTTTCGGCCCAATCTAAACATGATAGCGTTATGCAGAAGAAAGCTGTATTTATGGCGCGAGAAAGCTGTGGTTATCTTTTGTTGAATGTCACATGTGTATTTTGTTATAGTGTACCTTTGTATACAAATCATAAATTTACGAATAGAGGCTTAAAAGGTGACACATCAGTCAATGATTATGGTCGATATCGAATTGCATAAAAAAACATCGAATTCATTATAATTTAAAATACCTACCTTGCGCAATATTCAATATCCATACCCTTACATGCATGATGTTCGCATAAAAAAACTAGCTCAGGTACTGACTCATTACACCAATGGTATCCACCATAATACTACATTTGCAAAACAATTACAAAAGTCTATTCAATTAAAGTCACTTAAGAAATGGATATCATTGCTTTTATGTGGATGTCAAGTAATAATACTTTTATTTTTATTCCACAACATGGATACCCCCAAAATATTTTGTTAAGTACATTAAGTAATGAATGAATACTTTAATTAAATCAATTGCCTTATCTTATAATTAAATCGAAATAAATAATGTTGAACCGAATTTTTTTACTAACGCCATTTCTCATATTAAATTTTATATGTATTGGTCAATACAATACTATGTGGATACCAGATACCTTATCTGGTACAAAATTTAATTTAGTGATTAAAGACACATTTGCTCAAATTGTAAACAAGGGAAATCAAACCATCACCGGAGGAATAAATGGAAAATTTTGGGGACCTACGCTGTTCGTTAACAAAGGCGATGAGATCCAAATGAAAGTAACAAATAAATTAAATGATAGTACCACCATCCATTGGCATGGTATGCATCTGCCAGCGGTTATGGATGGTGGGCCTCATCAAATTATTCCACCTAACACTACTTGGCAACCATATTGGACTGTAAAAAATAGTGCTGCTACTTATTGGTATCATCCACACCTACACGAAATGTCAGTAGATCAAATTACAAAGGGTATCGGTGGTTTATTGATCGTGAGAGATGAGGAGGAAAGGTCATTGTCATTGCCGCGTTCTTATGGCATCGACGATATTCCGATAATTTTGACCGACAGAGATTTTACTGCAGCCAATCAATTTAGAGAAGTGCCTTATGGAGATAGTGTATTGACTAATATGACTTTGAGGGCTCAATACAATTTGCCAGGGCAAATAGTTCGCTTGAGGATTTTGAATGCCGCTATCGAGCGAAGTTATAATTTGGGTTTCAGCAATAATAAAAATTTCTATGTCATTGCATCTGATGGTGGGTTATTAAACGCGCCAGTTGCTGTTACAAAATATTTACTTCATGCAGGTGAGCGTATAGAGATTTTGGTTGATTTCACAGGGCAATCTGGTACTTCAGTAGACTTGAAAGCATTCAATTCATTACTAGCAAATAATGTTGCCGGTGGAGAAAATTTTGCGAATGGTCCTTTCGGTAATTATTTGGGAAAAAAGGATTTTACTGTTTTACATCTTAATATTGGTGATCAGACGACACAGCCGATTACCATGATGCCTACCAAATTAACTACGATAAAATTATTGAATCCTGCTGATGCAGCGATTACTCGAAAAGTTACAATTAGCGATAGTTTAGCGAGTTTAATTCCTGGTGTCACTATTTTGGGACCAAACGCATTTGTAATCAATCATCAATTGTTTAAATTTGATAAAATTGATTACCAAGTACAGAAAGGCAGTACTGAGATTTGGGAAATATCTTCTACTTCTGTTTTCGGCCACCCATTCCATATACATGATGTGGAATTTAACATATTGAGTATAAATGGAGTTGCCCCTCCACCTGCACAATCTGGTTGGAAAGATGTAGTTTTTATACCTGGTAGGATGGGCGGACCTGGAGCAGGTGGTTCCCCTTCGGTTGTAAGATTTATTGCTAAATTTGAGGATTATGCAGATGCAATGTATCCATTCATGTTTCATTGCCATATAGCATTACATGAAGATGAAGGTATGATCGGACAATTTGTTGTGGTCAATCCCAGCAGTGTGGATCGAGAACCTAAAGAAGACCCAAGTTTCTTTATTTACCCGAATCCAGCATCCAATAGAATATTTGTTAAATTGGCAAATGATGAGTCAGCTTATTACATCAAATTAACTGATGGTTTAGGTAGAACGATTTTGTTACTTCCAAAACCAGATTTATCAAAAGGTATTGATATCGAAGGTTTGTCAAAAGGAATTTATTTTTTGACTGTGACAAAAGATAGTAGTAAATTGACAAGTACAAAAACATTTGTAGTAGAATAATAAGTTTAGTATGATACTTAATAAAATATTTCTAGTTGTTTTGTCTTTTGCTTCGACCTTCTTTTTGACTAGTTTCAAATCAAATATCAATGATACAATATCCGATTTTTCGCTGCTAAATACCAACAATAAATATGTTTCTACACTTGATTATAAAAAAGCCAAAGGATTCATAGTCATTTTTACTTGCAATCATTGTCCCTTTGCAAAATTATATACAAAGCGCTTAAATGATCTGCATAAGAAATATTTGAAATTGAACGTTCCAGTACTAGCGATTAACGCTATGGATTATTTGATCTATGAGGATGAATCGTTTGAAATGATGAAGGCAAGAGCAAAGAAAGATAAATTTAGTTTTCCCTATTTGCATGATAAAAATCAGGAAGTTGCAAAACAGTTTGGCGCAGAACATACTCCAACTGCATTTATCATATGGAAGGAAGATGCAAAATGGAGGATTAAATATTCAGGTTCTATTGACGATAATGGTGAAAATCCTTCTATTGCTGTCTCATTTATCAGTAAGGCTGTTGATGAGTTACTACATAACAAAAGTGTTACAGAACCGGTAACAGAGTCTTTCGGTTGCAGAATATTTTATCGAGAAAAATAAAAGAATGAAAAATTTAGTAATATTAATTTTAATTAACTTAGGATTTACTCTATTACATGGGCAAAGAAATACGATACTTATCATTGCGGATGATTTGAGTCCAGATTATTTTGGATTTTATGAAAATCATAAAGATACAGTTGATGTTCCAAATTTGAGAAAATTAGTCAGGAAGGGTGTGCGTTTTACAAATCTTATGAGCAATCCAGTTTGTTCAAGTACGCGCGCGACCATTCTTACTGGGCGATATAGTTTTAGAACTAGGGTGGGCGGCATCGTGGGCGGAATAGGTGGCTCTAATCAGATAGACACAAGTGAAATTTCAATTCCAAAATTATTAAAAATTCACAACGCTAAAATAGCAAAGGCAAACATTGGAAAATGGCACCTAAAACAAGCTATGCCTGCTATCAACCTGATGAGCCCGCTAGCATTGGGTTATGATTGGTTTCAAGGACCTTTTATTGGTCAACTGCCTAGTTTTACGAATTGGACAAAATATTCCAATGGAATTTCAAGTACTGTAACAACATATGCCACTACTGAAAATGTAAATGATGCTGTAGCTTGGTTAAAAACGCTAAATAAAGATAATCCATTCTTCTTGTGGCTTGCGTTCAATGCACCCCATGAACCTTTACATTTGCCCCCTAATACCTTGCATAATTATTCAACTTTAACAGGTACCATGGGCAATATTAATGCACAGCCGAAGGAATATTTCAAAGCCATGATTCAAGCAATGGATCATGAGATGGGACGTTTATTTGATAGCCTTCAAACGTTGAATAAGCTGGACAGTACAGATATTATTTTTATTGGCGATAACGGAAATACCATGAAAACAGCACAAATCGGAGATCCAGAGAAAGCAAAAGGCACAATTTATCAATACGGTGTAGTAGTTCCTATGATTTTTGCTGGACCTTCTGTGGTCAATCCTAATCGTGTTTGTACTACATTAATAAATACGGTTGATATTTTTGCAACAATTGTTGAAAACTTTGGATTTGATCATTGGCAAACTAGTATACCATTAAATAAACCAACTGATAGTAAAAGTATACAGCCTATCATAAAAAATGTTACTGACAATATAAGGCCGTGGAGTTTTTCAGAGATATTCAAATTATCTACCGATGATGCTGATGGTAAGGCGATGAGAAATAGTGATTATAAATTGATTCATTTTGATAATGGGAAAGAAGAGTTTTATCATTTAGCCTTAGACCCCGATGAACAGGATAATTTACTAACTAGAAGCTTGACGGAGATAGAAAAAATGAATTATATTTATTTATGTAATGAAATGACAAAGTTAGTTGGTGGTACGTCTTTTTGTAATTCATTGGTGGACGTGACGAATACTACTTTGCATAATGAAATAAAAATACTTCCCAATCCAGTAAATAATTACCTACATATTGATGATGATTTTCAGGGTAGTAGCTATGAAGTAATGGATATTTATGGAAGAAAAATATTTGAAACGCGTTCAAAAAAAATTGATGTTTCCTCATGGCAGAACGGAGTATATTTCCTTCTTGTGAATAATGGTAAAGCATTCAAATTTATTAAATATTAAAATTTATTTGTAAAATATTGCTTAATTTTTATTTTATATAATTTTGGGGCTAGTCACTTAAATGGTCCTTGAGATTATTAGTTCATATTTTTAGATTTTTCGCTCTTGAACCTAAGAATAACTTAAACGGTAGGGAAATTTTAAGAATAAATCAAATATGCTATGTGACGTCCTGGGAATATCGAAATGTGAAGATTGGCTTTTCGGAACCGGCCGGATTGGGAAAATACATTACTAATAGGAATAAGAAATGCTGTATTTAGTATGACTTCAAATAAAGTAAATGAACAACAAAAGAAGACTATCTATGATTTGACTTAATGCAAAAAACCTTGTACTGGCTTTATAGGACTTGGTATGCCACTGTCATCAATCATTTCTCGGATATCGATTTCTATACCTCGCGCTATCGTAGTGATCGGAACATCATTGTAACTTCCTTCAAAAGGATTCTCCGAAGTCGTTCCTATTTTTTCCATTAAAAAGAAAACCCAAGTAATAAAACCAGAAACGGGTATATTGAGCCAAAT
>JANMMV010000629.1:0-11463 GCA_031373565.1 Saprospiraceae bacterium | reverse complement strand
TGCCTATTTTGTTCCTGTATCATCGATAGCTATCTATGGTGGCGGATCCGGTAACGAATGGGATGTGCAGAAGAAAGGTCTTGAGAGTCATGCTGACATTATTGTAGCTACACCTGGCAAGCTGTTGAGTCATATGAATATGGGTAATGTACGTTTTGACGACTTGAAATACCTAATTCTTGACGAAGCGGACCGTATGCTTGATATGGGATTTTATGATGATATCAAGCGGATCATGAAGGGGCTCCCAGAAAAGAAGCAAACACTGATGTTTAGTGCTACCATGCCACCTAAGATGCGGGAATTAGCTAGAACAAACCTAGTCAATCCAGCTGAAGTTACCATCAACGTCTCGAAGCCATCTTCATCGGTAGAGCAATTGGCATATCTTGTCAATGACATCCATAAGCCTGCACTTATCCACGAAATAATCAAAGATAAGCCTAACTATGAGAGTATTATTATATTCTCTTCCACTAAGCGAGGTATCAATGAAATCGTTCGTAAACTCAAATCTCACAGTCATAGTGTAGAAGGTATTTCTTCTGATCTTGAGCAAAAAGACCGCGAAGAAGTATTGAACCGTTTTAGAGCGAGAAACACTCGAATTATCGTAGCTACTGACGTATTGGCAAGGGGAATTGACATTAAAGATATCGACCTCGTGATTAATTACAATGTACCAGGTGATGGTGAGGACTATGTTCACCGTATCGGACGAACAGGAAGGGCTGATGCAACAGGTGTAGCGATTACACTAATCAATGCTGAGGAAATGTACAAATTTGTCAACATTGAGAAATTGATTGGCAAAGAAGTTACTAAGCTTAATATCCCGGAGAAAATAGGTATTTCTCCTGAATGGTCTACGAAGCGAGAACCATTTAGTCGAAGGCCAGGGCAGGGTCGACCAGCTGGTGGTGGTGGTTTCTCTAGACCAAAACCTTCCAATCATGGTCCATCTGATCCAAACAAACCTAAGAAACATTTCTTCAATAAAGATCGTAAGCCTAAGAGTGAGTAATTCCTTCTTTTAGGGTAGTGATGCTCGGAAAATAGTATTCTAAACATCAAAACTGGGTAAAAATTTTATCTTTGTCGCTTTTACTAATTTACAAAGGTTGATTCTATTTTATGCTTGACAAACACATTGAATTAATTTCTGCTCAGCTAGGGATTCCACTACATCAAGTCCGCAATACTTTAACATTATTAGTAGACGAGGGTGCCACGATACCATTTATAGCTCGTTATCGAAAAGAACGAACAGGTTCCCTTGATGAAGTTCAAATTGCAGATATCCACCGTTGGTACAAAAAGTATACGGAGTTAGAAGCGCGCAAAGAGACCATCCTAAATGCTATCGATGAGCAAGGAAAATTAACTGATGAACTTCGTAACAAGATTTTATCATCTTATAATAGTGATGAGATTGAAGACTTGTATCTTCCTTACAAAAAGAGAAAGAAAACGCGGGCCGATGTCGCTAGGGAATATGGGTTAGAACCGTTGGCAAAGATGATCATGTCTCAAAAAGGGCAAGATATTGACACCATCGCTTCGAAATATACGAATCAAAATGTACCCACTCCACTAGAAGCGATCAAAGGTGCGCAAGACATCATAGCAGAGTGGATCAGTGAAGACCAAGATGTGCGAGAACGTTTACGTATCACTTATCGCAAGTCTGCCGCTATTGTTTCTAAAGTAGTACCCAAAAAGAAGGAGGAAGCCGAAAAGTACCGAGATTATTTTGAATTTAGTGAAGCCATATCTCGTTGTCCATCCCATCGATATCTCGCTATGATGCGTGGTGAGACAGAAGGGTTGCTGCGAATATCCTTACAAATTGAAGACGCGAGAGCACTCGAAAGTATAGATCGAAAATTTATTAGATCACGAGGCTACGAAGCAGACTTGATTGCTGATGCCATCAGTGACAGTTACAAGCGATTGATCTCACCGAGTATCGAAGGGCAAGTACTATCTGAATACAAGGAGAAGGCAGATGAAGAAGCCATCACCGTTTTTGGTAAGAATCTCAGGCAGTTACTTTTGGCTGCGCCAGTGGGGCAGAAACGAGTCATGGCCATTGATCCCGGATTTAGGTCAGGTTGCAAGGTCGTCTGCTTGGATCCGAATGGTGGATTCTTGAAGTACGAGACGATTTTCCCACATGGTCCACAATCATATGTGAGCGAATCAATCGAACAGATCAAAAATCTCGTTTACAAGTATCAGATCCAAGTAATAGGGATCGGAAATGGAACGGCATCAAGGGAGACGCAAGCTATTGTAGATAAAATATCTTTTGAAAATAATGTAGAAGTCTACATGGTTAATGAAAGTGGTGCATCGATTTATTCTGCATCCGATGTTGCGCGAGAAGAATTTCCTGATAAGGATGTAACTGTGCGAGGCGCGATTTCCATTGGTCGAAGATTGATCGATCCGTTAGCAGAACTCGTTAAAATTGATCCCAAGTCTATCGGTGTAGGTCAGTACCAGCACGATGTGCACCAAGGTAAGCTCAAAGATAATCTAGAAGAAACCGTCGTTTCATGTGTGAATAGTGTCGGTGTTAATATCAACACAGCTTCTAAACATATCCTAACATTTATCGCGGGTCTAGGACCTACATTAGCACAGAATATTGTCGATTACCGTACCATTAATGCTGATTTTGAAGAGATTATCCAACTGAACAAAGTGCCGCGTCTTGGTGCTAAAGCTTTTGAGCAATGTGCAGGATTTTTAAGAATCAGAGAAGGCAATAATCCACTTGATAATACGGGAGTGCATCCTGATGCGTACAGTATTGTACTTCGGATGGCTAAGGATATAGGAATGGATTTAACATCTTTTATTGACAATCGAGAAGCTAGGAAGAGCATAGATTTGAAGCAATATTATACCGATCAGATTGGTTTGCCTACACTGCAAGATATCATGAAAGAACTGGATAAGCCTGGGCTAGATCCGCGTGGCGAAGCCAAATCATTTAGTTTTGATCAACATATCAAGTCTATCAATGACGTTGTAGCGGGCATGATTGTCCCCGGTATTGTTACCAATATGACAAATTTTGGTGCTTTTGTCGACATAGGTGTTAAGCAAGATGGGCTACTACATATCTCTCAGATTACTAAAAAATTCATATCTAATCCAGCAGATGTGCTATCGCTAGGTCAAGAAGTGCAGGTAAAAGTCCTCGATGTAGATGCTTCGCGCAAAAGAATCAATCTTAGTATGTTCTTAGGTAATTAAGCCAAAGAGCCGTAGGCTCGGCAGATTTCCTACCTACGGAATTCATTCCGTAGTCGTCATAGAGAGCCGTAGGCTCGGTATATATCACGATATACTACATCTAGAGAGCCATCGGCTCGGCAGATTTCCTAACTACGGAATTTATTCCGTAGTTGTCATGAAGCGACTAAGCTGGAGAGCCGTAGGCTCGGTATATATCATGATGTAGTCTCTCTTACGACCGTGCGCTGGTCAGATATCACAAAGTAAGTCATCTAGAGAGCCATCGGCTCGGCAGATTTCCTAACTACGGAATTTATTCCGTAGTTGTCATGAAGTAACTAAGGTAGAGAGCCGTAGGCTCGGTATATATAAAAAACTACGGAATTTATTCCGTAGATATCATGATCCTTAGGATATCATCTCAATATATCGCAGCCCTCTGTGCTTCGATCTCCTTATCGTCAATATACTCATCAAAAGTTTTGAGCTTATCCAAAAAGCCTTTTGGCCCGATCTCAATCACTCGATTGGCAACCGTATCCGTAAAGGTATGGTCACGAGAAGTAAATATCACATTGCCAGGAAAATTGATCAATGAATTGTTGAGCGTAGTGATCGTCTCTAAGTCCAAGTGATTGGTCGGTTCGTCTAGTATGAGTACATTGGCTTCGGTAAGCATCATTCGGGACAACATACATCGCACCTTCTCTCCTCCCGAGAGAACATTAGACATTTTGAATGTTTCTTCACCTGAGAAAAGCATTTTTCCTAGGAAACCACGAACATAGGACTCATCTTTTTCGGTAGAATATTGACGCAACCAATCGATCAAATTCATTGGTTCAGTCGCAAAATACGATTCATTCTCATTAGGCAAGTAGGATGATGTGATCGTTTGTCCCCATTCGATGGTACCGCTGTCGGGCTTGATCTCACCTCCTAATATCTGGTGTAATGCGGTCGTTGCAAGACTGTTTCTAGAGATAAAAGTGAGCTTGTCATCTTTATCCATTGAAAAACTGAGATCTTTTATCAATACATCACCATTGAGGGTGTAGTTGAGTCCTTTAACAGAAAGGATTTCTTTGCCAGCATCACGGGCCTGCTTGAAGATGATACCAGGGTACTTGCGCGATGAAGGCTTAATATCTTCAAGATTGATTTTCTCGAGCATTTTTTTACGAGAGGTAGCCTGACGAGATTTGGACGCGTTGGCAGAGAAACGATCGATAAACGTCTGCATCTCTTTGATCTTTTCTTCTGATTTCTTATTGGCGTTTAACTTTTGACGCAATGCGAGTTGACTCGATTCGTACCAGAAGGTATAGTTACCCGAATAAAGGGCAATCTTACTGAAATCAATATCTGCTATGTGTGTACAAACAGTATCTAAAAAGTGACGATCGTGAGAAACAACAAGAACCGTATTTTTGAAATCCAATAAGAAATCTTCCAACCATCTGACCGTATGTAGATCAAGGTCGTTGGTAGGCTCATCTAATATCAACACATCAGGATTACCAAATAAGGCTTGCGCCAATAGGACCCGTACCTTTTGATTACCATCAAGTTCTGAAACAGTCTTGTGATGATCTGACTCGGTAATGCCTATGCCAGAAAGTAAATTGGCTGCTGATGATTCAGCGTTCCAACCGTCCATTTCTGCAAATTGTTCTTCTAGTTCTGATGCTTTGATACCATCTTCCTCAGAGAAATCTTCCTTCTGATAGAGCGCATCTTTTTCTTGCATGATCGACCACATTTTAGTGTGACCCATCAAAACGGTGTTGAGCACCGTTACATCATCATATTCAAAGTGATTTTGCTTTAGTACAGCCATTCTTTTGCCTGTCTCAAGGTGGACGCTACCTTTATTAGGTTCGATATCACCAGATAGAATCTTCATAAATGTGGACTTACCGGCGCCATTGGCACCGATGATACCATAGCAGTTTCCATCTTTAAAGGTTACATTCACTTCGTCAAAAAGAACGCGCTTGCCGTATTGCAGCGATATATTATTAGTAGAAAGCATCTATTTATATCAATTTAGGCCGCAAAGGTAGATTTTTTTTGGCAATTTTGGAGAATAATTTGGTGTGTTAAGTATTTATTTGGGGTTGAGAAACAACCGTACACTTTTTTGCATTTCGCTTAGGTTTGTACCATGAATAAATGATGATTAATTGGCCTGAAATAATAGATCTCTTCTTGCTCACAGGTTAGCTTTGCCACAGCCTTGATTTGCCACAGGTTTTAACCTGTGGCAAAAGATCAACAACTTGACTTGGGCTTTAGCCCAATAGAACTGCCCATTTTATAAAATTTTCACAATCTAATGATGAAAACATCTACATTTGTATGATCAATTGTGATTTTATGAAAACTCAAGAAGTATTAATAGCGCATCCTACCACCGAAACGCAAGTACATTTGCTAACCGCTTTGTTGAAGGAGCTTAACATTAAGTTCGAATTTTACAAAGAAAAGCCATATGATCCAGTATTTGTGGCCAAAATTGAAGAAAGTACCAGCCAAGCTAAAGAAGGTCAACTTAGATCTGTCACATTAGATGAGATATGGAAATAAAATTCAGATCGTCGAAGTTTGTAACTTCGATGAATTATTTAACGCTGATTGTCGAAGTAACGCCAAGGCGTCACAAGTTCTGCAACTTCGATACGGTTATTTAAGCATTTTTAATGCGACAAGCTGCATAGTCCCGTTCAGCGTTGGAGTAGAAGAATATCCAAAGAACATAGACTTATTTATGAAGTCGAAGAATTTGTGATTATTGTACA
This sequence comes from Saprospiraceae bacterium, assembly GCA_031373565.1. Classification (GTDB taxonomy): domain Bacteria; phylum Bacteroidota; class Bacteroidia; order Chitinophagales; family Saprospiraceae; genus OLB9. Next base: position 5,413 of record JANMMV010000629.1, on the reverse strand, counting down.
TTCTCTTATTGGACATTATTAAAGTAATTCTGCCAAATACTAGTAATGCTTGTCTAGCTTCTCGTTAAACTCTTATTATATAGCTTTGATAACTAATGATTGATTTGTCAAAGCCTTGATAAGCCGCGGGTTTTAACCTTCGGTAAAAGATCAACACCCTGCTTTGCGCTTTAGCTCAATAAGCCGCATCCCTGATTTCTAAAGACTTGACTTGTCGGCAGGTTGATACGCCACAGCCTTGATTTGCCACAGGTTTTAACCTGTGGCAAAATGAATAATTACCTGATATGGGCTTTAGCCCAATAAACGAAGATTTGGCTAAAGCCAACGCTGTTTATACATTATTTATCTAACAGATAAATCTGTTAGCAAATCAAAAAACAAAAGACAAATCAGGCGAAATCAATGACTTGTATGCTGGATCTAAAGGATCGAAGTTGCAAATTTTTATCAATCTTCGCATGACTTCGACCATCATAATTTGCCATAGGTTTTAACCTGTGGCAAAAGATCAACAACTTGACTTGGGCTTTAGCCCAACAGAATGCGTGGCCTTTTTTTTGTGGTGCGCTAGGATCCTTAGTGCTGTTCCGCATTAACATAATTTCAAACCACCTTTTATTATTAATCAATAAAAAGTCAATTTGAAAGAAGATATTTGTGCAATAATTATTTTGCTCCATGACTCTATTTAACTTCTTGTTGATCATACACGTTATTGGCGGTTCGGTCAGCTTACTAGTTGGTTCCTATATCTTGAGCACTAAAAAGGGAGATCAAAGACACAAAAAATGGGGAATCATCTTTTTCTATACAATGCTGACAGCAGCACTTATTTCGTTGCCCATGTCATACTTACACTCCAATCATTTTTTATTTATTGTTGGTGTATTTACGACTTACATGTTAATGTCAGGCAAAAGATATTTAGCCATCAAAAATACCAATGACGTCACGCTATTTGATTGGCTTATCACCTGCATTATGTTCGTTTTTGGAATTCTATTTATTATTTTTGGTATTATTCGACTGATAGATGGAGTATATTTTGGTTTGGTTATTTTGGTTTTTGGTATGATAGGCTTATCCTTTGTCCGACAGGATTATACTAACTTTAAAGGAAATTCAACCGTCTTAAATGTGTGGTTGACGGCGCACATTCAAAGAATGACTGGTAGCTATATAGCTTCGTCTACCGCATTTTTAGTCGTAAATAACACATTTTTGCCGCCGATCATCGCTTGGATGTTACCGACCATAATTTTGACCCCATTGATCATTAAGTGGTCTAGAAAAAATGCAGTATTGAAATGAAAGAGAAAATTATTTTATCGATTATTTATTGTTTGAGTATTACTGCTGTCTTTGGACAGGTAAGGTACCTTACACCACTTGAAATGAAGGAAGATTTAGCGTATATGGATAAATATCTTCGTAGGTGGCATCCCACTTACTTTGATTACAGCGCTAAAGCTGATATGGATAAGCAATACCAAAATATCGTCCCATCCTTAGATACGGCGCTTACCCCTTATCAATTTAGGGTGAAAGTAAAACAAATTGCATCCAAAATAGGCTGTGGTCATATTAGGGTAGAGTCTTCACCTAAAAATAAAGTGACCATAGATTCCGCTTTGTTCCTACCATTTGATATTTATCTAGTGGAGAATAAGATGTTTATCAGAAAATATCTTGGAAAGGATTCTTTATTGAGTGCTGGTGAAGAAATACTAAGTATCAATCAAGTCAGTGCCGCAAAACTCATCGATACCTTGTCTCAGATCATCATGTCTGATGCCTTTAATACTTCCCATAAGACCTACCTTCTGGAAAAGATGTTATTTGGTTATTATTATCAGGTTTTTGGTCCTAAGGCACAAATTGATATCGAAGTTTTATCCATTCAGCAAAAAAATAGAACAGTCTCAATAAAAGTTCCACTTAGGTCTGTCACTTATGACCCTTACCTTCGAAACCCAATAGATTCAACGCAAATATTGATCAAAGGAGATGGCATTGCGCTGTTAAAGTCAAACATGGATACCACTACGTTCATTATAGATATCAACAGTTTTTCAGGTAAAAGGCAAAGGAAAACCTGTCGCCAAATATTTAAATACTTACAGAAGAATAAGGCTGAAAATGTTGTGGTGGATCTTAGAGACAATGGTGGTGGTAATGTACTTTTTGGTCATTATTTCTTAAAATATCTTGTTAAAGATCCATTCTTTGGGTTTAATATTTCTCGAATGCCCAGGCCAGCATTACTTCATCCAAAATTTAAAGCGGGATTTTTTGAAAGGATTACACCTATTCTTTTAACGCTCAATCCGATCCAATATCCAAGTAAGCATGGGTGGAATCATTATTTTCCATTTATAAGAAAGTATAAGAATCATTATGATAACAAGCTTTTTGTGATCACTAATTGAATGACATTTTCGATGGCATCTTTTACGGCAACAAGACTAAGACAAAAAGCCAATGCCATCATCATAGGTGAGGAATCGGGAGGAAGTGAGTATGCCAGCCGAGGTATGGCAGGAGGCAAGATCATCCTGCCAAATTCAATGATCGAAGTCAAGTTTAACATCTATCAGCTTAAATACGGAAAGGGAAAAGATAGTGGCCACGGACTTATCCCTGATTATGAAGTGAATTATACCTTAGATGATCGAATAGAGAAAAGAGATTTGGAGATGCAAAAAATTGAAACGCTTATCAAAGATGGAAAAAAGTAACTGCGATGGGAGTATGTAAACATTTTTATTGCGAAAAGCAGCACACTCCCATTCAGCGGTAGGTTCCGTGTGACTCCCTAGCCTTACTCCCACCAGCGTAGTTGATTTCCCATAGGTTTTAACCTGTGGCAAAAGATCAACAACCTGATCTGGGCTTTAGCCCAACAGACTTGTGACGCCTTAGGGATACTTCCAGTGTGGGTTTTTATACCAGTCCTAATTTTTCAATTTTGTTTCCTATGGTCATTTGTTTCATTTCTGCTTCCAATATATGGAAGTCTATCTTTTGAACAGACTTGCTAAAATGTCCGTTGCTTAATAAATGTATTTCATCACAAGTGTCGCTTAAAGTTGAGAATATATGTGATGAAATAATAACTGTCTTGTCAAGTGCTTTTAGTTTATGAATTATCTCTGTTATGATGATGTTGCTTTGTATATCCACTCCGTTAAATGGTTCGTCAAGTATAAAATATGGGTTGCCTTGCAATAAAATGGCTGTTAATGCTAATTTCTTTTTCATACCCGTTGAATAAGTAGAAGCATATTGATGTAAAGGTAGATCAAAAATGTTTCTGTCGTCAATGTTGGCAATTTTTATCTTCCTTGCGTTGCATAGGAACTGAATATATTCTTTGCCAGTCATTTTCTGGAAGAAAAAAGGTTCTGTTAGCAACAAACCAAGATGATTTTTAACTGGGTTCGGGTTTGAATGAATCTCGCCTTCATATTCTTCCAAGTCTGCGATGCACCTAAATAAAGTTGTCTTCCCTGCACCATTTCCGCCTACAATACCATATACTTTTCCTTTATCAAATTCAATGTTGATATTCTTCAGAACTTCATTGGTTCCATAATTTTTAGATAAATTTTTAATTGCTATCATTTCAATAAGCCACTAAGACGGTTTTCTGATTGTTTAAAAAGGTATGGAATGACAGCAATTAATATAGGCGGAAACCAAATACAAAGAGCTAAAAAAACACCTTGGGTAATGTTCATTTCGTCAGGATATGCGGAGTACTTACTAACTATTATGCTAATTAGAAACGCCCAACCAACCAAAAAGAAAAGTGAAAGCATGCCCATATGTTGAGGATAATAAACGGCAAGAATGATGGCTATCGGCAATGCAATAGAAGTAGAATAAAGCAATGCCGTTTTTATTTTGCTAAACAAAAATGCTTTTGGTGTTAGGTCATGAGCCCAAACGTAGTATTCGTTTTCTGGCTTTGAGTAATAGCTCAATGTTGTTGCAAAAACAAGCAACATAGCGAATACACCAAGATTTAAGTTGTTTACTGAAACAGCAATAATTGTCAGTGCGTAGGCCGCAAGAAAAACGTAAAATGTGTTTCTAAAGCCTTTTGTAAATTCAAATGGTCTCCTTGAAAAGGGTGTCCAAATTGTAAAATTGAAAGTTGTCTGAACGTTTACTATTGCTAAAATCGATGTCAATGTCAAGAGCAAGCCTACGTAGCCAAAGAGTTGTTGGTAAAGAAGAAAAGCCATAAAAGGACTTGAACAAATTAGATTTTCTACAATTCTAATTTGTTTTAGCTGTATGTCGCCATAGCAGATTTTTAAAAATTCTGTTCTTCGCGTTTCAGAAAGTTTTGCTATGAGTGTCAAAGCAAAAAGCAAGTAAATGTATTGCGCAAATTCTGTTTTGTGAAAAAGGTACATTGAAAGTCCAACAAACAAAATTGTCAGTAGGAAATAAGCAAGTAGCGGATGAAGGCCTGCATCTTTAAACTTGCGGTTTGTCATTATATATTGAAGTTCAAAATATGCTTTCACTTTTTCGTCTTGCCACGTTCTTCTAAAATTACCACTAATGTCACTCTCTCTAAGACCTTCCTTTGTGCTCCAAAAGTAGCTAAACCCGACTGATTTAGTGCAATTTTTGCCAATTTTATAGTTGGGTGATCGAGTTTTAACATTTGTACATTTGTCCATGACGAAGCCATGCGGACACAGCGTTAACGCAAAGCGTCACAGGCATCGGCACAGCATAAGCCGAGCGCGGGCCATAAGTTTTGAGTGCCAAGGTCTCTTCCGCAGGTACATCAAGCACTGGCGACGGAAGACCGATAGAAAGGATGTCGCCCAGTACATTGTTATGGCTTCGTGATTCTTTCTTTTTTAATAGCTTCATAGATATCCGAATTTGAAAGCAGATTATTGACTTTCTCTTTCTTTTCATTGGGGATTTCAGTGTTTCTATACTTGTTCAATCTCTTGTTAACAAGCAATATTAGCTCTCTTTTAAGATCTCTTTTTAAAAGTTCTGCTATTTTCATTTACTTATTTTTAAATTGAATGATAAAAGCTTCGTAATTAACTCACTTCGTCTTGATGTAGTAAAATCCCCATTTTCATTTTTGTCTTTAATAAGTCTGGCTTTACATGTGTCTATGGCACAGGCACGCGAACACTACGATAACGAGAAGCGTCATAGGCAATGGCACAGCCTAAGCCGAACGAGATGCGCTCCCCAGAAACTTCGGCTGGTACGGCCGTCTACTCGATTATGCCTTCGTGTTTCTTTCTCTTTTTTGGACTTTGTAGCTTTCCATTTCCGAGATTTCGTTGGCAGAGTCGATATTAGCTTGAGGAATTTGATAATTATTATATTTATCTAAAGTATTATCAAAAAACATTATTGGATT
>JANMMV010000588.1:0-9114 GCA_031373565.1 Saprospiraceae bacterium | reverse complement strand
TCATTTTTCAGAAAATATGCAAGCCAAAGTTTAAGGAAATTAATGGTTACCGATTGCTGTTCTGCTCGTGTAATGGTTGGACTGGGCGAACATGTATTTTCTCCGAATGTGCAGAGCACATTTGAGTTTGCAAAAAAGCAGTGTCCGCCCCCGGTTATGTTCACCTGTGTTTTGAACGCTGCGGCTGTAGAATCATACATAATGTTCTGATGCTGTGAAGGAGGTGATACGCAATCATTAGTTCCGCTGAACAATAAAGTGGGCACGGAAACCTTTTGCGATGCAGTTATTGAAGATGGACTTGTGTTTGCAGAGGCAAACGAAACCATGGTTGTAACCTTCAGGTTATTTTCTGCGGCAAGGAAAGAACATCCGCCTCCCATAGAATGTCCCATGATGGCTGATGTAGTTCCAACGCTTGCTGATGGAATAAGTGCTCCCACTCCGCTGCGTTGCATTTTTGCAATGAGAAATGTAAGATCTTTTCCGAACTCGGCATGGCTTGGAGAGAAGCTGCCTTCTGTGGTTGGAAACGCCAGGATATATCCTTCGGGCACAAGTGAGTCCCAAAAGTTTTGGTACGCGCTCCATACCATCACAAAACCGTGACCAAATGTGATGAGCGGAAAAACGCCTGCCGCAATCGGCGTGTTGTTGCCTGCCGATGTTGCAGGATAATAGATCTCTGTTGTAATCTGGCGATTGTTTCGCAACGAATCAATAAATGTAACGGTTGTGTGTCCGATTTGCTGTGCAGACAAACTTGAAAATAGAATTAGCGAAGCAAGTATAAAATTGATTGTTGTTTTCATTTTATTGTCGTAAGTGTTTGCGGTGATGACACCATCCTTTTTATTTTCGTTGCAAAGTTAACACAGTTCTGCGGTCTTTTAGCATTGGGCATAACGTCTGTGTTTTATGACATGCCGTATCGATAGAGCAGCCTGTTCATCGAAGCCTGTGTTATGGCTTTGTGATTCACTATTTTTCAAATGTTTTTATGAACTTTGGATTTCTTCTCATATCAACAAGTCCCAATACTGTTAGTACTTTGTCATCAAAATTATAATATACAAAATAGTCTCTTACAGTCTTTTTTTGTATCAAATCGTTAGTTGTTTTTGCTCCTGTTTCAGGATATCTTGTTAAAACATCAAGCTCTTTTTGAAACAATTTGTAAAGCTTCTATGAATCTAAACTAGATCCATTTCTTTCACTCCAATAACTAAGAATAGCTTCTAAATGTGTTTCAGCGTTTTCAGTCCAAACTATTTTGAGAGCCATTTCTGAACTTTTATATCCACAAGTTCATTAGATATTGTTTGACCATTTTTCATTTGTTCTATACTAATATCCAATTCTTTTTGATGTTCTAATGGGATCAAAAAAGTTTCTTCAGTTGATGTATCAAAGTCAATCAAATTAAGGATTTCTTCAAGTAAATATGCATCATTAACTTGATCAATACGTTCTTTGACTTGATTTCTAAGTTCTAAACTAATCATATTTAGATATTTATTTGATATTTAAACAACAAAAGAAGACAAAAAGTGCTATTTACTCTTTCAAGACCCTATCTTTCTGGTCTCCGACCACAAAGATAAGGATTCATGTGGGAAGTTGAGACAGATTTATTGTGTTTTGTCCTTCACCATTCAGGGACCTTAAATTAACCAAAGCGATTTTACTTACAGGGTGATTTTATTTGTGGATCGTTTTGATCTTCTTTCATGAGCCATATGGCTTTGCAGATGTACGATGGGCGGACTTTTCACCACAAATGTTGAAGCGGAACACCGAGCTTTCTGTACCTACAAAACTGTCTGCGGAGCACGAAGCCCCGCCAATTGCAAATGTGCTCTTAGCGGTAGTATTTATTTCCGTCCTACTAATTTTCCTATTTTTTGCCAATTATTCCTAAATGTGTGTTACTAAAACTATCATTGTATTTTAAGCCATATCCTAATGCTCTGTCTAATGAAATATGTGCAAATAGCGTTTTGGGGCTTTGCGAAGGTGGGGAAATAGAAGCACAAATGTTCATATTAGAACAAATGTTGATTTGAATTCCCAATGCTCAAATTTAGTACAAATGCCCCACTTTTGCAAAACCCCTGTTAGCGGCTGGCATTTTTTGTCTGTTAGTATGTTTTCTAAACTTGATGGTCAATACCCAACACAAAGTTTAAGATTTTGTGGCGAATAAATGGAAAAAGAACCGGCATCATTACTGGAGCTAAAATGCGGAACACTTTTGCTTTTGTCGCTTTGCCTTGCATTATTTCGGTTAAGTTCTCAATTGTATGCAATGTGTCTAAAACAACAGGTTTTCTCAATTTTTCATAGTCTGCTAGTTTATTTGCTTTAAAGAGTTTTGAAAATACATACGCATCTTCAATTCCTAAATTCATTCCTCTTGCTCCTAGTCCTGAATGTATGTGTGCAGAGTCGCCTGCAAAATAAATATTGTCTTTTTGAAATGCACCGATTATACGATGGCTTATTTTAAATTCAGAAGTCCATTTTATTGTTCCACAAGTTGTTCCTTTAGGTAAGTCTGTAAGAATGTTAGGGATGTTACTGATTATTCTCCAAACATTATTTTTGATACGAACCATAAATAATGCTCCTGCGTCATACATAAAAATATGAGCTTCTTCATTATTAAAATGTGTTTCAATTTCAAGGTCGTAAACTAACCATTTGTCAGTAAGTGTGTCACCATCAAAAGAAAGAGAGAAATGCTTTCTTATCGTACTGTTTGCACCGTCAGCAGCCAACAAAATGTCTGAGGTAATTGAACCAATAGTTTCATTTTCAGACTTAGCTTCTACAATAATTTTTTCATTATTGGTATTGATTGAAGTCAACTCAACGCCTCTTTGTATTGAAACACCTCTTTTATGAAGTAAATTACTCATAATTTCTTCGCTGTCTGCTTGCGATTGTACAAGCATAAAGGGAAACTTATGATGTACACGACTTAGTTCATTTTTGATTAACAATTTTCCGTTTTTGTAGATATTTATGGCTTCTAGCTTTCTGCCATTTTTCAAAAATAGTTCAGTTGCGCCTGTTGGTTCAAGTAATTCAAGTGTCCTTGGACTTACGCCAAAGGCTTTTGAGAACGGCACAGGTTGGGTTAGTTTCTCGATAATTTTAACGTTAGGATACTTGTCTAAAAACAAAGCTGTCGATAAGCCAACTGGTCCTGCACCAACTATTAAAAGGTCTTTTTTGTCCATAATTTTATTTTTTAATTATTTATGGTACAAAGGTGAGTTATTGATATGTGGTATCATTTGATAAATGTCAAATAATTTGGGAACGAATACGACTTAGTGTTTCCAATGTGATACCAAGGTATGATGCTATATACATCAAGGGAATTCTTTGAATAATTTCTGGCTGAGAATTTAATAAAATCAAATAGCGTTCTTTCGCTGTATGAAATTGAAGATGATATAAACGATTTTCAAGCCATTGAGAATAGTCAACCAAAACATCAAAATTAGACTGTAAAATAGAAGGATGTTCTCTTTGCATAAACTCAAAAATACTGAAGGGGATAAGCATTACTTTGGTCTTCTCAATAGTCTGAATAAATTCATTAGAAGGTTGCCTTTTCAAAAAACTGCCAAATGAAACTGCCATTTCACCTGGAAAAATGAATTCACTTGTGATTTCTATTCCTTCTTTCAGATAATATTTTCGAATACAACCTTCTAAAACGATGTACGAATATTTGCAAACGTTGCCTTCTTCAACAAGTATTTTATTTTTCGGATATTCTTCTGTCGATATGCTTGAATGATAAAATTCTTGACTTTTTTTGTCAAGTTTAGATATTAATGTTTCAAATTTTTCAATTACTGTTTTCATATTGTTTAGGGTCGTACTATGCTTGCCGCTAACGGTTTCGGGCTTGGCGAAGGTGGCGATTTTCACCACAAATATTGATGCGGAGAACCAACCTTTGATTAACCACAAATGTGTCTGCGGAGCACTGAACCGCCACTTTTGCCAAACCCGTGTTAGCGGTTCGTTGTTTTTATTTTCTAGTCAGTTTGTATCTTAAATGTGTTGTCAAGTCGGAAGGTATAACTTCTGTAATTTGTAAATCATATTTGTCTTTATCTATGCCGTCAAACAGTCGGATACCACTACCTAAAAAAACAGGTGCAACGTGAATAAAAAATTCGTCCACAAGTCCTGCATTTAGAAACTGTTGGATTGTATTTGCACCGCCTTGTATTCTAATGTCCTTTCCTTTTGCTGATTGTTTTGCCTTGTCTAAAGCACTTTCTATTCCATCATTTATGAAGTAAAAAGTTGTCGTGCCTTCTTGAACCCAAGGTTCTCGTTTTTCATGTGTTAAGACATACACATCTGCTTTGTATAAGTCGTTTGGCCAACTCGCTTCGCCTTCTTCAAACATTCGTTTACCCATAATAAATGCTCCCGTTCTTGCAATTGTTTCTCGAATGTATTTTCCGTCTGCACTGTCTTCTTTTCCTCCTTCAAAGCCAAGGTATTCCCAAAAAGCTTTTTGATTAAACATCCACGAATGAATTTGTCCTGAAACTCCACCCATAGGATTTTTTGGTCCTCTGTTGTCGCCTGCGAAAAAACCGTCAAGTGATATTCCGCTGTCAAAGATTATTTTGCTCATATTTATTGTTTGTCAAATTTTACTTTTTCTCTGTTGGTTTTGGTTTGCACTGTCGTTTTACAATGACCGCTAACGTTTTGGGGCTTGGCGAAGGCTGGGATTAGAAGTACAAATGTTCAAATTTAGCACAAAGTTCATTAGAATTCCAAATGTTCAAATCAGCACTGAAGCCCAGCTTTTGCAAAACCCCTGTTGGCGGTAGTTTTTTGTCTATGTACATTGCATAATATATCCACTCACTTTTGTTTTGTCGCACCAAAAAGCATAACAAATTCCACCACTTCCAAAATAAACTTCTCCATTTTCGATGTCTGGCAAGTCTGTGTCAAGTTGCAGTAAAAAATCCATTTTTTCGTTAGAAATTGGGCAAACTAAAACTTCTGCATTTTGTATCCAAGTTGGTTCGCCTCCAAGTCTAAACAAGTTTTCTCTACTATTTGAACTTCCCCAACTTTGAAAAGTCCATCTATTGGGTGTTTCAGCTAAACAAATTTCTGTTTCTTTAATTGGTAAATCTGAATAAATTTCAATTTCCTTAGTTTCTTCAATTTTTGTTGGTTTTCCAAAATTGTCGTGTTGATAAAACACTGCACCGCATTCGTTTAACTCTCTAATGTGCATTCCTAATGTAAGACTTGATAGTCCTGATATTTTAAGACCCGAAGGAATTTTACCAAAAGTCACTAAATGAATAAAAGGGTTTTTATCATCATCTTGAAGAATGCCCCCAAATTTATATTTAGTTTCGTCTGCTTTTAAGTTCCAAGTTGGGTGCTGTTTTTTATTAATGTGAATTGGTCTGTCGTCTGAAAAATAGTTATTGTTGAAGCTAAAATGTCTTACAATACTTTGGCAATAATTTTCTATATTGTTATTTCGATTTGTAAACCCAACAAGTTCTAAATGAGCTAACAAATATTCCTCTAAATTCTCGTTGTCAAAAAGTTTATTGGTTAAAGCATAGTCATAAGCAAAATTTATAGTTTCTAAATTTCTTGTTTCTAACAAACATCTAAATAGCTTTTGCTTGTCAGTAATATTAGTTTCCGAGCTTATTAGTTTTTCTTTAAAGATTTGAATTCCTTCACAAACTAAATTTCTCCAAGGGTAGTCGGCATAGTAGGTGCTTTCGTTTGGCTTTAATTCAAAAATAAGTTCCAAATCATTATGCAATAATTCTGGGAACTGCAAACTTGCATATTCAATGACACTTTCGGCATTTTCATTATTTTGATTTTTCAAAATGTCCAATGAAAGGTTTATCAGTTCAGCAAATTGAGATTGATCAATGTAACTTAAGATGTCGTTGAAAATTGTTGCATTCTTGTCAAAAGATTTTAGGTATTCTGTTGCAAAATAAAAAGTGTCAGTTGAGTTTAGAGTTAAATCAAATAAACGTTCATAAAGATTTGTTGTCTGCCAACGGTCCAGCACTGGCGACGGACGACCGATAGGGAGTCTGTACGTCCAGTGCATTGTTATCTGTTTTTTTTGATTTACGGATACGCTTTATTGAATCTTTCCCATCTATCAGTATGACAATCAGAACAAATATCATCTTCCAGTTGATCCTTTGATAGAAACTCCCCACAATTTTGACAGTAATCAAAGCTTGTTCTATCATATTTTTTTACACAACAAAAGCAGAGCCCAAATTCATCAGTCAATACTAGACTATGTGTTCCACATTCGCTACAATAGAAAAGTGGGAATTCTCCACCAGTACTGATCTCACGGTATTTACTTATTCTTAATATTTGCTCTAGAAAATCTTCAGCTACTTTTTCTGGGTCTTCATGATATCCACAAAAATTACATTTTATTGAATCATCAACTTGTAGAGTTCTTTGGTAACAACTTGGACAATTCAAAAAATTTGATGTATCATATTCCTTTAGGTCAGATATTATTTTGAAATACCTAAGTTTTGTATGTTCATTGAATTTATTTGCTTTTTCTCTTATTTTTTCTATTTGCGATTTAGTATCTGAATTGAAATCTGCAACCTTAAAATTATTCGTTAAGAATTCGAGTATAAATAGCAAAAGTTTTGCAGTTAAACTTTTTATAGCATTGCTGTTCTCATTTAATTTGAAATGCTCAATTCGATTTCTACGCTTTTTCAAATCTCTTAAATAAATTAAATCTTTAGCCTGAATCTGGACTTCGCTTATGTTCTCTAATCGTGAAACAGACGTATTAAAATTAACACTAATAAAATCACCAGATTCGAAGCTCGATAAATTTGCTTTAGATATATCTTCGAAAATTAGAGACCAATGCTCTTCTCTCAATTTTTCTTTTAATAAAAGTTCAATTCCCGCGGATAAGTGAAGTATTGAATATTTCAATTTTTCTAAGTCATCATTTAGAATTGGATCTAAGGATGAATCTATGAAATCTAATGCATTATTTATCAAATCTAATTTTATCTCTTTCATTTGTTTTGATATTTCTTACGTCACAGAAAACGGAACTATGATATGTAGCTGACGCTGAGATAGCAATTCTGCTCTATATAATATGTTATCTGCTTTTCTCTAAGGCATTGTAAAGGTAAGTGTTCTCATCTTAACAATTTTGGATTTGTCACCAGGAACCATCATATTATATTCAAAGGTTGTATCATCTAATTGTTTTACGAAGCTTAGGAAGTATTGATGTCCTTTTACCGCTTCGTGAAGTTTTGTTAATATTGACGAAAAGTCTTTTTCGTTAACAAAAGTAATTATGGCAACTTTTGTGTCTCGCCAAGTCAAATATCTATCAAAAAGTTGAGATATAGAATCATCTGCCATTTTTGAACCATGCCATTTTTTACATTCTGCAATAAATATATTTGTTCCATCAATATATCTAATTAAAATATCAGTTTTGCCTTCCTTATTAAAAGTTTCACCCGTAGCTGTTGTTAAATTATATCTTGTTTCCAAAAACGGCAGGATATAATCTCTTAAAGCTTCTTCATCCTTAGAATTGTATATGGAAGGCTTCTTTTCAACACTTCTATATACCTTATTAATTATTCTGTGATATCATTATAGAACTCGGAAGAGACAGTAGGAATTTGACTATTTCCATTTAAAGAGTCATCTTTAACAAATCGAGGTTCAATAATTTCAGGTTGTTTATATTTTGGCACTTGAAATACTTCAACGGTTTCCTTGTTTACTGAGACACCAATCTCTTTTAAAAAATTGTGAGTTTTATTATTTGCTTCAGTTATCTTTCTTATTTCTTCTCTAAAAGTTGGCTCAATTTGGTTGTTATGCCATTCAACATCAGGATTTATTCGTGGGATATGTCTTTTTACGTATTCTATAAAACTTTGCTTTTCACTCATGAATCTCTCCTTATTTTCATTTGGCAGTGAAATAGTATGTACCAATTTTCCGTTGACATCAGCACAGAGAACTTGTGCATATTTTGATGACAATTCAAAAGTTGAGGGTTGTAAATGGAACAAAAACCCGTGACCCAAGAAAGGTACATGTAATTCAAATACATATTGTGAAGGCTGTGTTTGTCCATTTCGAATTTCGCTAATTTTACCTTTGAAATCTACTGTTATTTCATCTTCTATTATTTGTAGCGGGACAAATGTATATGTATTAATGAAATATTTTAACCATTCTTCATGATCGACACCTAAAACGTAATCTGTTCCCTTTTTCCTGATTGCTTCCTTAACTCCATCTAAGTATCCAGTAAGAGTACTTTTTGAATCTTGACTTGTAAATAAATATCCTGCAGCCATTATTATATTTTTTTAAGTTTCAATTACAGATAACGTTTGGCAGATTTGCGATGGGCGGGTTTTTTTACCACAAATCTTTATGCGGAAAACTAGCCTTTCTTTAACCACAAAACTGTCTGCGAAGAACAAAACCCCGCCTATTGCAAATGTGCTGTTATAGCCCGTTTTGTTTATGAATATACGCATACGCTTTATTTACTACCTTCTAATATAAGTTTCTTGGCAATATCCATTTCAATATCATTACCACTAAAATAATCTTCCATGGTGTGAATTACTGGATAATCAGGAAAGACACCTCTGCCGTCTGGATGTGGTATATTGGTTGATGAAAAATATGTCTGAAAGGGTATCTCAAATTTAAGTCCTGTGTTTTTAAGTGTACCTGCCATGCACAAGCCTTGGTTTTGGTGAAAATCAGTACCAGTTTCTTCTCCAATAAAAGTGGCTCGATTCAATGATTTTAATGTAATACAGAATTGCCCACCTGCAGAAAATGTAAAACCACTGGTAAAAACAAATACTGTTCCTGAAAAATTATTTTTTTCAGGTGCTTGTTTTTTTAATACAGCATAATTACCTATCACCATATACCTATCTTCCGAAATTTGTTTATAGTCTGATTCAGGGCCAACTGAATAGGTATTCGAAAAAGAAGGTTGATGATTTAACTTCGTTTCAATAC
>JANMMV010000561.1:0-7528 GCA_031373565.1 Saprospiraceae bacterium | reverse complement strand
TTATTGAAGCCAGAAAACAAAGCTACACTTGCTGGTATTCTAACGTATCACGTAGTGAGTGGCAATCTTGATGCAGCGGCCGTGATAGCAGCTATCAAAGCAGGAAAAGGCAAAGCCGTACTTACCACTGTAAATGGTGGCAAATTGACAGGATCATTGGACAATGGTAAAGTGAAACTGACAGATGAAAAAGGAAATTCAGCGTTTGTAATGGCTACTGATTTAAAAGGAACGAATGGCGTAATCCACGTAATTGACACTGTTTTGATGCCTAAGTAATGTAACTTAGTTCTCACAATTTAACAAAAAGAGACATCCTGGATCATTAAGGATGTCTCTTTTTGTTTGCTGGTGATAAAACCTTGAGCAGAATAAAAGGTAGAAGTTAGAAGTCGGAAGTTAAAAGGTGGAAGTTAGCACTTCGATGCCGATGTTCATCGGTACTCAGTGACCTAAACAAATCAGAAGTTACAAACTAGAAATTATAATACGAGACTTCACTTTGTTCCTTTGTGGCTGCAAAGCATTCAATCATTCATTAATTCATTCATTCATTAAAGCATCAGGCTAAATATGCACGAACCTTAGCTTGGATAGATTTTTTTACGCTTTCCCAGGTTTGCCCGTTGAGACTGATCGGGTCTTCGCTGTCGTCGGCATCATCAAAATATGAGATCGCTTGCGGAACAGTGATGATGAGATTTTGGGTGCTATATTTCTGTTTGTGAAGTTCAACAAAATCACTGACTGTAAAATGCTCTAGTAATCCGGCGACATCCCAAAAATCCTTCTTTTTCGCCCTGCCGAGGATGGCTTGGACTTGCATGGCAATGATCTCTTCAGGGCTATACATCCTTACGCCTTCTATCTCGAGAATCGGCCTTAACATAGTATGTGGAAATCTCACGATATCAACTTTAACATCAGCGATATAGCAAAATATCCCAAAAAAAGATGGCTTATCTTCCATGACGAAGTTATCACCAAACTCTCTAATTAAAGCAGCTTGAATATTTTCATTATCAAATTTTTGATTCGCAAATAAATCTAAATCTACTGAAATACGATGTCCATACATTAACGATAAAGCAGTACCACCTACTAGACTAAAATCAAGTAGCTCAGGTATAGTCATCAGTTTTTCTAGTATGGAAAAAGCGTTGGGTTCAACTGTCTCAAGGTGTAACATCTGAAATCTTTTACAGGTCTATCAATAACGGCACTGGCTAAATAAATAGTAACTAGTGGCAGAAATTTTGCATTTAGCAAGGCTTCTCTTACTTTATCATCACCGTAATACCGCCTGCAATTCCGAATATCGGGTACATCTCCCCGCTCAAACACACGTTCGATCACAAAAGTGGCCTTGGCGTCATAATCGATATGCTCGAAATTCACATCCCAAAATATCCTCTTGTGAAAGATAGGTTTTTCTTTGACTAGATCCGATACTGTATCCATATGGTTCTGCTTTAGTACAAAGATAAGAAAAAATTAGCGCGCATTCATATATGCATAGGTTCTCGCATTCCTGCATTCATCGATTCTTGCATTCATTCCTTCTTGCATTCTCGCATTACACCAGTCCTACATCTTTATTAATTTGACAGTCTTGTTTAAACTCCTACTTGAACAATGTAAAAAATAAATCCCACTAAGCCATTCGGAGGCATCATAGATAAAAGTTCCATCTTCTTGTGCATGTTTTTCTAGGTGCGTGGCGACTACTCGCCCATTTATATCGTAAACATTAATAATTTGATCATCATTTATGCCACTTGATATCACATAACCTTGTGGTGACATAAATGCTGTGAGTTCACTTTCTACCGTTTGTGTTGTGTTTGTGATTTTATTTGCACCCAAATACCGCATGTAAATCCCGCAACCATATGTCGAAATAACCGCATAAACGGAATCATTAATCACTTGATAATCCATATCTGATATCATCGCTCCCCTGATGATGCCATCATCCCAATTAACCCAATCTTTACCGCCATTCTCTGTTCTAAACATACCGTAACCATCTGTACCTAAGATAATTGTATTTTCATCGTGAGGATGTACAAGCATACAAGTATAGGGAAGTTTTTCGAGATTTCCACTGATGTTCTTCCATTCTTTGGTATCAAGATCTGTTTTGAAAATGTATTCGTCATAGTGATTACCTCTACCAAGCATCATCGCAAAGACACCTTTTGGATTAGCAGGCGTTACGTAAATTTTGGGAAAAGAAAAATCATTCCAACTTTGTTTCACTTTGAGAATAGGTAGCCCAAAAGACATGGGTTCTACCTCGTTCTTAAAAAAGTCAATCAGCAGCACCGAGCCAAATTCATCATCGTCCGCTGAAAGAATTAATCGTGGTATTTGCTCATGGGTAAATTCCATCGATTTAATACCAGTAAATGGATCAAAGCCTGGCAAATCGTATTGATACCATAGATCTCCTTTAAAAATAGAATAATAAAGTTCTTTATGGGACTGTGTGGCAATCACATTAATATTGCCAATCTTGGTGGTTCGTAAAAGGCGATTCCATTCTGTCGAAGGACCTATACCAGCTACCGTATTATACCAAACATCAAGTTTAGAAGGATCTTTTCGTACATTAGGAAAATAAATGGGATCTCCACTAAAACCTAGTGTAGCATAATAAATATTTTCGTCAAATGGATCAAGGGCCACGTCACCACCATCACCCGTGTAGTAATACCAGAAGGGATCATTACCCACTTTATAGATAAGTCCGTTGTCTTGGGTACCTCCTATCAGAATATTAGAATTCTTTTTACCTGCTTCGATTGACACGAACTGTAAAGTTGGTATTTTCGTCAGTTCAAATTTTAGATCTAAAAAATTATCAAACTTTGCATAAGTCACACCGCCATCAGTGCCAAAATAAAGAGTAGAGCCATCACTAGACCACTCACCGACATGGTAATCAACATGTGATCCCGAAGTCGGTCCAACAAAATTATAGCCATCACTACTGAGGGCATACCAGAACGCACCAATCGCAACATGATTAGGATTAGTGGGAGATACAGATATGTAACCTGTATGCCATGCTAATGTGATTCCCACTCCAGCTTCTTTTCCATTAGCATCTAAGATTTTGCACCTTGTCCAACTATTGCCGCCATCTATGGTTTTGTAAATGCTTTCGTCATTATTATCTGTATTAACATACATGGCGTACACTATATTGGGGTTGCTCTCACTGATAGATAATTTGATTTTTCCGTTTGATTTAGGTGGTAATCCATTTGATCCATTCAATCTTTTCCAGTT
The DNA here is from genome assembly GCA_031373565.1 of Saprospiraceae bacterium. Taxonomy (GTDB): domain Bacteria; phylum Bacteroidota; class Bacteroidia; order Chitinophagales; family Saprospiraceae; genus OLB9. The sequence goes on along the minus strand of JANMMV010000561.1, from coordinate 4,231 downwards.
TTTGCCCCCGTTAAATGTCCTATATACACCATCTCCATATTGTCCGATAAATGCAGTGTCAGGCTGAGTAGGATGCACTGCTAATCCAGTAGTATGCCCTGCTTTACCTACCGTCCATGTAAGACCAGCGTCTTCGGAAGAATATGCGCCATCGCCAACGGCCCAAACACGACCGCGAACTTTGCCAAACTTGATTTCATAGTATGAAAGTGATTTGAAAGGTACGTTGATACTCTCCCAACTTACCCCGCCATCAGATGTCCGCCAGATACCAGTACCAACTTTAAAGCCAGGTTCACCTGTCGCGTACAAAATTAGGTTTTCGTCATATGGCGCAGTGTCCATGGCACCAGTCCATGGCGAGGATACTTTATTGCCCGAAATATTTTTGAGAGAAGGTTGACCATTGGTTTTTCTATACTCCCATATACCACCACTGCCACTGCCTATACGGATCAGGCTATCGTGTATAAAATCGATACCCCTGACCCTACCTGAGACATAGAAGTCAATACCCTGTGAAGATTTTATATCAGTCGGACCTAGTGATGTCCAACTATTATCGCCTTTGTTTAAAGTATTTGATCTGTCCCTGGATTGCCAATAATCACGCTGGTGACTCGGATCTACATCGTCGCTAATCGGATTGAGTTTTAGGATTTTCTCCTTATGAGAATGAGCTTCACCTAATTCTTCGGTAGAATTCTGGAGAAACACGATTTGCGACAAAGCAATAACAAGCATTAGTGTAAATGTGACTTTCATAGGTTTTTTTTATAAGATTATAGTTGTTATAGCGATAACGAAATAGAAGTTCCATCTCCATCCGTTTTAATAGCAATTTTTGCATTTAAGGCCGTGGCTCTCGTTTCCATATTCTTGAGTCCATTGCCACGTTTTATCATCAGTGGGTCAAAACCGGTTCCATTGTCATCAAAAGTAATTGCAATTCTTTTGTTTTCTATCTTAAAAGAAAAATTAGATCTAGTCGCTTTACTATATTTTGCTGTATTGTTGATGGCTTCTTTGAATATAAGAAAAAGATGCCTTCTATCTTCTGCATTTAGCTTCATCTTCTCTGGTACATTATCAATGTCGAAAAAGACGTCAATACCAATCGGTTCTAAAGTGTCAATAGCAAACTCCTGGATCTTACCGATGATATTGATAAGGGAATCATTGACTGGGTTTATGCTCCAAATGATCTCTGTCATATTACTCATAACCTCTGCCGTCTTATCAGCTATGGTTTTGAAAGATTGATTACTACCACCCTTCATGGCTTCACGTTCGCTCATCATCCTAATATGAGAAAGCGTACTGCCCATATCATCATGAAGGTCACGTGCTATGCTATGCTTTAATTTGTCAAGCTTACTTCTTTGTATTTCTCGATATCGAAATAGTCTATAAATAAAAAATGAAATAATACTCAACACCAGTAAATTAAACCACCAAGATCTCCAAAATGGTGGAGAAATATCAAGATAAAGGATAAACTCCGAAGGGCTTTTAACACCAAAACTATTTTCACCGCGGACTCTGAGCTTGTAATTTCCATACCCTAGATTATTAAAAGTCAACTTATTGCTAGACATGTTTTTCCACGTGTCATTTCCTACATCTAGTGTGTATTGATAAGTATTATTAAGTGAGTTTGTAAAATTAAGATTTGTAAATTCAAGATCGATACTATTCTGATTATAAGCCAATTCTATCGTTTGACCGTTTGACGGAACACTTACCATTTTGTAATTCGATATATTAAGGTCTGAAAGTATGACTTCGCCTGATTTTGGAACCATTAAACTTCCAGTATTAATTTTATTTAGCGCGCTATTTTGGCCGATGTATAGTGTATTCGTTTTTGAAGAGAACGCCAGATCTGGATGCGGCAACAATCCTATCAAAGAATTATAATGTGTAAAATTAGAGATACTTTTTGTCAATGGATCAAATAATATAACACCATCGTCCGTGCTCATCCAGACCTGTTTAGATTTATCTACACTTATTGTTTGCAATCCACCAAATGGCTTACCATTATATGTTTCAAATAATTCAAAAGTCAAAGATTTGGAAGCTGTATTAACAATAGAAAAACCATTGAATGAAGTAACTATAAGCTTATCGTCTCCAATGCTTTTAATCCCTTCCAAAACATTCATGATGGTAAGATCAGGATAGTCCTGTTGTGTAAATAACTTTATTTTCTTTGATTGCGGATCAAAGTTAAGTAAGCCGTTGGATTTATCGAGGGTGTTAATGACGGTAGCCCATAGTGATTGTTTCTCGTCAATGGTGAAGGTATAAGAAATTTTTGACAGTTTATTCTGGTCTAAAAATTGACTTATATCCTGTTGCTCAGATAGTTCATTTCGCTTTCGATTATAAAAAAAGATCCCATTAGTTGCACCTAACCAAAGATTAGAGCCAGCATCCTCTTCAATATTTAAGATGTTAGGTTTTTCTTTTTGTTCAAATTTAAAAGATGGTATTAGTAGTTTCTTGCTAGTCAGATCATAGCCAATAAGCCCTTTCAAGTAGGATGAAATCCATAAGATATTTTTTGAATCCACAAACAAAGTACTAGGCCCCACATTATTACAATATTCTTGAAGAACGGCCGGAATAGGTACTATTTTTTTATTAACTAAATCAAATCTAAAAATTGAAACATAAGGAATTCCGAACCAAATAATGCTATCTTTATTACTATCTCTTTCAAAACAGACATCAGTTAGTTGCCAATATTTCTGACTACCAGGCAAATGAATATCAATATATTGTACATTTTGCTTAAATGCGTCATACCTATGCAATCCCTTGTAAGTACCTATCCACATACCTTCTGTAGTTGTGGGCTCGAAGCAGAATCCAAGCCCAGCTACACCCTTAATACTATTAAGATCGTTCGTACTATAACTATTGAATGTATGTTTCAAGATATCAAATGTCTTCACACCATCACTCGTTGCTAGCCAAAGCAAATTTTCTTCTCCGGGTATATATGATGGAGAAATTGAAAACACCCCATTTTGTACCTTTTTTGGGTCAAAAAAAGTGAAATTGGAAGCTTCGTATGTTCGGGTATCAAACAACATCAAACCGTACGTCCAGTTTCCAAGCCAAAGTAATCCATCAGTAGCCAAATAACTGGATGTAAAGCCATCATCATTGGGTACTCCGGGATCTTCTCCAGGCCTATGAAACGTCTGATATTTGCAAGTGCTTGGGTCATATCGATGGAGCCCAAAAGTATTGGTCAGCCAAAATATCCCATCGATGCCTATCTGTACACTATTAAAAATATCTTTACCCTCAAGTCCATGGATATATACTTTGTTTAATTTGACTTCCTTGCCCTGTGAATACAATAATCCTCTATCAGTTCCTAACCACATAACATCGTTATGTTTATCATATCTAAAGCAGTAAACATCCAAATTTTTGCCTTGGGTAATAAAAAAAGGTGCGACGACCCTTTTATTTATTCCTGTTTTCGGATCGAAGAGATTTAAGCCAGGCGAAGATGATAACCATAATCGACCATATTTATCTTCTACCATGTGTTTTATATAGTTGGACGAAATAGTAGTAGAGTCAAATGGATTTGAACGGTAAGTTTTAAATCGATGACCATCATATCTCAATAAACCTCGCTCAGTACCTATCCAAAGAAATCCATCATTTGCTTTATTTAGACACAATGCTTGAGAACCTGCAAATCCTTGAGGAGCTCCATAATGGTCAAATAGAATTTCCTTGCGGATAGCCTGTCCAATAGCGTCATCACAAAAAAGAAATGTGAGAAATAATGCAGCAGAATATATGTATTTTGGACTCAAAGACTCAATTTAACAATGTCAGCAAAATATTAAATTGGTAAAATTAATCCTTTTTCTCAATAAAGACCTTATGGACTGCCTCAGTCACCGAATGTACATGCAATTTTTCATAGATACGCTTCACATAGGTACGTACCGTATCTAAGCTAATGATCATTTGACTAGCAACCATCTTATAACTCAAGCCTTTGGATAATAGATTTAGGATTTCAATTTCACGCTCGGATAGATTGAACGTTTCATTATTTTCCTTACCAGATGCAAACGGCATCTGCAGAACTTTACGCGCTATCGATGGACTGATAGGAGCTCCGCCTTCTTTCACTTCCTTTATCGCTGAGAGCAAGCTTGATAATGAACTTTTTTTGAGAAGGTAACCCGTA
>JANMMV010000140.1:0-2850 GCA_031373565.1 Saprospiraceae bacterium | reverse complement strand
TACTTCTACTACATCTACTACTTGCTGTTCGCCCTTAGTACTATTTTTTCTTGTTGCCATAAGTCTAACCTAATTTAAAAATTTTCGCAAAAATAATCATTATTACGACAATTTTGCTCTTTTTAGAAAAATTATATATATAATAATTTATAATTTAACGATTACCATCTTGTCTCGTACAAAAACAAAGGGCTTCGACATTAGCCAAAGCCCTTTTGCTTTAATGATTTACATGTGTGCTATTCACTCGGATCTATTACAGTGACATCACCTGCTAGTGCTTCTCTAGAGCCATCTTTATACAATAATTCTAATGAATAAACATAAACACCAGGGACCACAAACTGACCTTTAAACTTACCATCCCAGAATGTCTGAGGTTGGCTAGGCGAAAGATCTTTACCTACAAAGATCAAGTTACCCCATCTATCATAGATGGTGTACTTAGTAACTAACTCAACATCCCTTGTACAATTGATGCTAAAGAATTGATTGCCATCTTCACCATTTGGCGTAAAGATATTCGGAACACAATCAGGCTTCAACCTCTTTATTGTAATATTCAAATCATCGGTCGCAATACAACCCCTTTCATTGATCACAGTCACTGTATAGGTGGTTGGCACTTCTGGCTTAGCCAAATACGTTCCTTTGTCCTTTGCACCTGGTATTTCTACACCATTTGCTTTCCAAACTATACTTTGTACCGTCAAAGGATCGTACTGACCAACGATAGTTAAGAGTGAATCATTATCAAGTATAAGTTCAAAATCTTGTACCAATTTTACAACAAAAACAGGTGGCTCAACGATTCTAATATCGGGATATGTAACTACACACCCGTTATCATCTTTAATACGTATCTTATACGTACCCGTCTTCACATTGTCAAGTGTCGTTTTGGTACCAAAGGTTGTACCTCCATCAAATGATATCTCATATGGTGCTTTACCGTTTCGAATATTTGAAATAACAATCTTTCCTACCTGCCCAAAACACGCTATCGTATCAACGGTCACTTCAAACTCAGGGATATTTGTATCCTTGTCTACTACTACTATATCTGAAGCTGAACATTCTGTTACCGTATCCATCACAGTCAAGACATAAGAACCACCAGCCGTGGTTGTAAATGTCCTATCTGTACTAACAATAGCATTGCCCTGTTTCCATTCGTACGTGATATTTATTCCAGTCGATGTATTAGTTGTCCCCAAAGTGGCATTTTGCACATCGCAATCTATCTTTTTATCAGTCCCTGCGTCAGCAATTGGCAATGGATAGATGTTGATAGTTACTTCTTCTGCATCATCAGGACAAGGAGACTGCTGGATAAATCCATACTTAAATACATATGTTCCTGCAGGTCTACCAGTCAACGCAAAAGTACCATTGGCAGCATTGAACCCCGCTGTACCACCAGATACAACTGTCCAAAGACCACCAGTATCTTCATTATCTAATCTGTCGAACAAATTGACAACATCCGTAGCTCCCAGACAGAAATTAGCACCTCTAGCAGTTCCTGCGGTTCTAGCTTCTGAAACGGTAATATTGATATCCTTAAATTGTAAACACTCAGGTGGAGCGCCTACTAACTCATACCTCAAAGTGTAAACACCCGGCGCTAACCCAGCTAATTGTAGCACGTTAGATGTAATTGTAATTGCTGGATTTGAAGAAATCCACCTTCCAGGGAAAGCAGTACCTGCACTGACAGGTTTCAAATCAAATGTACCAATATTTGTGCATAATGGTGGAATTGCCGTCAAACTGATCGGAGGACAATTACAATTTTTTGTAATATTAAGCACCACAGGGTAGACCGTATTCTCGCAAGGAGCTTGATTTTCAACTGTAAACGTAAAGTTCAATTGCGCGCCTTGCGGTTGACCGGCAATGCTTACTATGTACGGTAGAATAATTGGTACACCATTTACGTCTTTCCAAACACCAATCGACCCACTCTTATTCAAAGTTTCAATCACAAATTCTTGTATTCCTGTCGCACCATTACATAGCAAAGTATCAGGAGTGATCGTTGCTGTTGATTTGGTTTTAATCTTTATACTGATTTCATCAAACTTAGGACATGATCCACCTGGGGCAGGATTTAAAGTGTACCTGATATCATAGGTACCCAGCGGCAAGCCTTTCGCATCGATAAGAGTTCCGTTAGTAAGCGGAATAATTGCTCCCCCTGGACCTGTGACTAACCAAGTACCACCTGGCGTGAATAAAGCTGGATCAACGATGAGCGTTGAAATATCAAGTATATCATTATCATTACATAAATCACATCCATCTGTACCGTTTGGACAAGCAATATCTCCATTTGGACAGTTACAGTCCGTAACTGTTACTTTGATATCAACTGTCACATCAGCACATGGGTCTTGAGAACTCAAAGAATATCTATAGATAAACGCGCTACCAATGGTTTGCCCTACAAAGTCTACATTACCACCCGTAATAGGAAGTGCTGGAGATGCAGGACTAACCTGAGTCCAAACTCCACCAGTAGTATAACCAGCCTGTAATTGACTAAATAAATTGATGACGGTAGGCCCGTTGCCTGTGGCCACATTACAAGCGTTAGGATCCGCTCTTTTGACTGCTACAGGTTGAGCTCTCACTAAAATCTTTTTAGTGAAATCTCTTTGACATCCTGAAGCTAAGTTACCTGATATGCTAAATGTAGCTGTGTAATTAGAACTAGACTGAACGCCCGAAGGATTGATGAACTTACCATTGGAAATTTTACCTCTACGCTAGATAGACCTGTGTAAACATCTGAGACCTTGACTCTTTTAAGCTCTAATGAGTCAGGATACTTGCACTTAAGAATAT
>JANMMV010000524.1:0-2416 GCA_031373565.1 Saprospiraceae bacterium | reverse complement strand
CCTAATCGTAATATATACTACGGATCAGGATTCAACTCTTGGTATGATTATGACAACTATGATCCGTTTTTTGATAACAATTACGGGGTGAATGTTTTTATCGGGGGTCCTAGTTTTGGCTACGGTTGGGGAAGGTATAATCGTTGGAACAGATTTAATAGTTGGAACAATTATGGATTTTACGATCCCTGGGCTTTCAACAATGGATGGGGCTGGGGTAATGGTTGGAACAATGGATGGGGAAACAGTTGGGGAAACAATGGTTGGGGTAATAGCTGTAACAATAGTTGGGGAAACAGCTGGTGCAACAACGGATGGGGAAACAATGGCTGGGGAAATGGCTGTAACAACGGTTGGGGTAACGGATGGAACAATAATGGAAATAATTGGAATAATAACAACGGTGGTAATGGCGGAAACGGCGGAGTAACTACAAATAATTATTATGGTAGTCGCAGAGGTGGTTCGCTAGCTTCGTCTACTAAAGGTAGAGACGGCTCGCCGCGTCGCATAACTAGTCCTGTCACCAATGGTCCAGACAAATTGGCTGGGACAGACAAAGAAAAAGCAGGTGCAGAAGCGAGTGATCGCTCTACATCCTCTCGAACATATCGAGGTGACCAAGTAAAAACAGGTAGCGATAGAAGTTATATCAAACGCAATACTGAAGATACCCAAAAATCTCGCATCTATAATCGTCGAGAGCCTGCTGAGAATCAGAATGGTACTTCTCCAAGTAATGATAGTAATAGCACGAGTCGTCGTTCTTACAATACTGATAACGGTAGATCTCCTGCATCAGGAACAACAAGACAAGATAATGATAGCAGATCACTAAGACAATCTAACAGATCATCTAGCGATGATAGTTCACCGAGTACAAGGACAGAATCTACTAGCCGACGTTCATATGATAGCGGGTCTACAAGGTCAAGTAGCAGCTCCCGAGGTAGTGACAGTGGGTCATCAACGCGCTCTAGTTCAACTCGAAGTAGCGATAGTGGATCATCTCGAAGTTATGACCCTGGAAGCTCATCTCGATCAAATTCAAGTTCTACACGCAGCAGTGACAGTGGATCTTCGAGCAGATCATCAAGTTCTGGCAGCGGGGGTGGATCATCAACAAGATCTAGCTCAGGAGGAGGCTCAAATAGCGGCGGTGGATCATCTCGAAGAGGTGGTGGTTAAAATGAGAAATATCGCTAAGAAATAAAAAATGAGGAGCGGACATTTTGCTCGCTCTTCATTTTTAGTTTGCTTTTTAAACACTTTGGGATGGGAAATTGGCGTCCTAGGTCTAACTCTAGCTTTTAACAGGGAATTCCTTACTTTTCACAAAATTTATTATTACGTAATTCTTACACAACATCGATATTGATATATCTAGGCTATGCCATTTGCTTTTACAATCAACTTGCTACATTTAAACTTTAAAAACCTCTCAAAATGAATAAAATATCAACATTTATAATTCTCCTTTGTATAGCTACCACAGCAATCTCTCAAAACTTAAGCGATGTTGCTCGCTGGTCGTATTTAGATCCGATAGGAACAGCCCGAACGCTCGGCGTCGGTAGTGCGTTCGGTGCGATGGGTGGGGACTACTCAGTCATTCATATCAATCCAGCGGGAATTGCAGATTACAGGGTATCAGAATTTGTTATTGCACCTTCGATCAAAGCTCAAAAAACAACAGGATACTTCGTAGCGAATCCTAGCAATCCTACCACTATCAGCAAGACAGGACTAGGAATTGACAATGTATCATTTGTAATAGCTAGTCAACCATCTTCTACATGGACGAGCTCAAATTTTGCAATGGGATTTTCTCGTCAAGCTGATGTCGGCCGTACTTTTACCATCGAAGGCGAAACCAAGGGTACGATCACCAACTATTTTGCAGAAAAAGCAAATGGTATTAAGGCGGAAGACCTTGACGATTTTATTGCATATCCGGCTTATAATACCGGTGCCATTTATGATAATGATAAAGATAATTTTTATGAGACTGATTTTGCATCTCCAGATACCAAGGTATACAAATCGCAAAATGTAATCCAAAAAGGCGGAATCAATGAGATCACGCTCGGATGGGCTGGGGAGTACGAAAATAAGCTCAATATAGGATTTGCGATGGGCATGCCTATATTTAGTTTTGATGAAAACAAAGAATATATCGAAGACGATATTAATGGCACGTTGCCCGTGTTTACTAGATTATCTTACGTTGAAGCACTTAATACAACAGGAGTTGGTTTCAATATGAGAGGTGGCGTTACCTATAAAATAGCGAATAGAATTAGAATCGGTGGTGCTTTTCATTCTCCAACCTGGGCTAAGTTTACTGATAATTATAGCACTGGCATGACCTATAGCTACAACGATGGAAGTCCAAATTCATATGATTACAATTCCC
>JANMMV010000493.1:0-1788 GCA_031373565.1 Saprospiraceae bacterium | reverse complement strand
ATATCGTATTTTCCGTCAGGAGTATGCGATCAATTCTATCCATCGCGGCCATCCCTTTTTGGATATTGAAGTAAGCTGATGCAAAGGATTTTGCCGGTTCTATAACTTGATAAAATGCAAAAACAAACGCAAAAAAAGTTTCTGGATCTAACTCTCCGTTGAACACAAGATTAGACCCATACCACATCAGGATGACTACAACAGACACACCCATAAATTCTGAGACTGGTGCTGCAAGGTCTCGCTTATTTACGGCTTTGGTTAGTAGGGAACGAAATGTTTTGTTTTCTTGATCAAATCTATCCGCTTGATATGTCTCTGCATTAAAGGATTTGATGATGCGTATACCTCCGAGGGTTTCCTCCAATCGTGAAGTCATATCTGAAAGTTTGTTCTGGACATTGACAGAATTGTCTCGAAGATTTGAGACTGTTTTTCCTATGATTACGCCCGAAATGGCGACCAACGCAAAAACAAATAATGTCAACTGAGGACTGATATAAAACATAAATATGATACTCCCGAGCATGATAATCGGAGATTTGAATATCGTCTCAATGACATTAAGGATTGACCATTCTACTTCTTGGACATCATTGGTAAGGCTTGATATAAGACCACCTTTGCGTTCATTGGAATAAAATGATAGTGGTAAGTCTAGATACTTTTGATACAACTCTTTGCGAAGATCATAAATAATACCATTTCTTAAGGGTGCGATAAAGTAAAGTGCCAGATATCTAAATACATTTTTTAAAAGAAAAACGACGATTAACGCGAAACACACGATCGTTAATGTCACAGGTTTACCGTTGGTTAGGATCATATCACTAATATAATACTTAATCCATCCATTGATATCATTGATGGATTCTGGTTTTATCGGTAAGGTTTGGACTCTTTCGAATAATATCTGAAAAAAGGGAATCAACAATGGGATGCTGATCACCGTAAATATCGAGAGGAAAACATTAGAAACGATGCTTAAGATCAAGTTTCGCTGATAACCCTTGACACGTGCGAAAATCCTACTTAAACCTTTCATTTGCTTGTTAAGTTATACGTCCTTGGGCTCATCCATTTGAAACGTATTCATAAAGGCTGTCGTAAAATTACCATCTTTGAAGTCTTGATTCTTCATCAATTGTTGATGAAATGGAACAGTTGTCTTGATGCCTTCAATAATGAATTCGTCAAGCGCACGTTGCATTTTTTTGATGCATTCTTCTCGCGTCTGTGCTTTACAGATCAGCTTAGCGATCATAGAATCATAATAGGGAGGAACAGTGTATCCTGCATACACATGTGTATCTACTCTAACACCATGACCTTTAGGACTATGAAAAGAATTGATTTTACCGGGACTCGGACGGAATCCATTATATACATCTTCTGCATTGATACGGACTTCCATTGCGTGCATCGTAGGATAGTAGTTTAAACCAGATACGGGGACGCCAGCAGCTACTTTGATTTGCTCTTTGATTAGGTCGTACCCTATAACTTCTTCTGTAACGCAATGTTCAACTTGGATTCTTGTATTCATTTCCATAAAGTAGAAATTACGATGCTTGTCTACTAAAAATTCTATAGTGCCGACACCCTCGTAGTTGATGGATTTACCAGCTTTCACCGCTGCGTCGCCCATCTTTTCTCGAAGTTCATCTGTCATAAATGGTGATGGACTTTCTTCGACAAGCTTTTGATTACGTCTTTGTATAGAACAGTCTCTTTCTGACAAATGGATCACGTTACCATATTGATCACCGACGATCTGGATCTCAATAT
>JANMMV010000481.1:0-9168 GCA_031373565.1 Saprospiraceae bacterium | reverse complement strand
TTATTGAGGGATATTTGGTATGAAATCCTTGGTAGCTTGTGGTTTTCGACTACAATAACTTTGAGCCCGTTCGGCAATTCAAAATCGCTATAAGTACCTAATTGTATGTCGCGAGCGGCCGCTGCGCCAGGGGCTTTATTTCTCCACGCTTTGTCTACACTAGGGGCAGAAACTGCTTCGGTAGCTTTCTTCGTGCACTGGCTAAAAAGCAAAATGCACGTGAATATAAATATATATCTTATCATTTTTCTTGTATTGAATTTATTGAATTACTTCTATTTGGAATTAAAAGATTAAGGTTGCTCCGATTTTGGCAAATAATGAAGAACAACTCTATTATCTAAAGTATAATATTTGATTGCTGCATTTTTAATATCTTCCTTAGTGACTGCTAGGAAACGCTGAAGCTCAGTATTGATCAAGTTTGCATCACCATAGTACATTTTGTAGTTCGCCAAACTTTCTGCGATACCTGCAACTCTAGAATTGGAAGTCACAAAATCATTTTCCACTTGATTACGTAGTTTCTGGAACTCATCATCAGAAATAGTTTCAGTCTTAATACGATCAATTTCACTAGTGATTGACTTTTCAGTATCGAGGACACTTGTGCCTTGGCTACATATACCATAAGCTATACCAACTCCAGGGTTCTCAGTATCTAAAGGAAAATTGCCAACGGCAACTGCTTTTTGCTGCTCATCAACAAGTGCTTTTTGCAATCTTGAAGATTCGCCTTGTGATAGCAATGTGCCTAACATTGAGACGGCATAAAATTCTTTGCTTCCCGCCTGAGGGATTCGGTAGGCCGTAAAAACTGCTGGCAACTGAATATTGTCATAAACTGTATCTCTAACTTCTCCTCCTAAAGCTGGCTCAACGATGCTGGGTCTGTAAACTGGCTTCTTTGATTTGGGAATATCTTTAAAATACTTCGTTACTAGCGCTTTTGCATTTTCAAAGTCAATGTCGCCTGCTATTGAAACGATGGCGTTGTTAGGTACATAAAAATCAGCATAGAAATTTTTGTAATCAGACTCAACAGCTGCATCAAGATGGTCCATAGAACCAATAACCGGCCATCTATATGGATGAACTTTGTAAGCGCGCTTCATGATTTGCTCAATAAATGAACCATATGGTTGATTATCAACCCGCTGTCTTCGCTCTTCTTTGACTACTTGTCGCTGCGTCTCGATACCTACATTTTCAACTTTGGCATGAAGCATACGCTCTGATTCGAGCCATAAACCTAATTCCAATTGATTTGAAGGTAGAATTTCGAAGTAGAATGTACGATCCATCGAAGTGTTTGCATTAAGCGTGCCGCCAGCTTTCTCGACATACTTGTCGTATTCGCCTCGGCTTATGTTTTCAGATCCTTCAAATAATAAATGCTCAAAAAAGTGAGCAAAACCAGTTCGATTAGGATTCTCGTTTTTAGATCCAACATGGTACATAACCGAAACAGCTACGATGGGTGTTGTCTTGTCTTGATGTAGGATTACCTGCAGACCGTTGGGAAGTGTGAACTCCTGAAATTCGATCTTATTGAGCTGGGCTTGGCTTGCAAGTGCCATAGACATCCAAAATACTAAAAGGATTTGTTTCATTAAAAATGATTTTAGTTATATGTTAAAATAGAGCGCAAAAGTGGTAAAAACTGCGACAATTTGACATCTTTTGGGACAAATTATTTGACTTTATAGACAAAAAAGCAATAAATGTCGTTTGTTCCTGGTATTTATGGGCGTTTACCTAATAAAAGTGCCCGCTACATCAAAATATAGTGGGCACTTTATATAGGTTTATATTTCAGAAGCGCTTACATCTTCCATACGCGTCGGTTCACAATCTTGTCGCCGGCGGTCAATTGGATAATGTAGGCTCCATTTATCATATTACTCATGTCAATAGAAGATACTTGACCAAGTGTTTGTATAATTCTACCGTTGATATCTATTATTTTGACCTTGTCAATTTGCTTAATGGACCTAATCTCCAAAATATCTGACACAGGGTTAGGCATTAAATTGATCATCAAATCTTCGTTACTTGTGCTTCCTGCAGGAGAAAAATCAACTATAAATCGAGGCAATAATTGATAACCCTCTGTATATGGTTCACTAGAGTCGAACTGCCCTAACAAGCCTGTTACAGCGTAAGTCTGAGATGGATTCGGTATAGGCAACAAAAATGCATCTATGTCATTATCTATGCGGACGACAAATTCTTTTTGTTGTGCATCAACCATTGTTACATTAAAGCCCGATCCTGCGCTTACCCATTGACTTGGATCTTTAAATTTGACAAATCCGATAGCAACCAAGCTAGATTCATCGTTTTCAGCATATGTAGTCACATTTTTCGGTGTTACAAGTGAGTTACTTCCACTATTTTTGACCACATTAGCGGCAGTTACTTGAGTGAAGCCATTGAATTGAGCGACCACTCCTTGCACTGTAACGTTATCGCCTTCTGTAACTGTATAGCTGAAATTAGTATTTCCATTGAAGATACCAATACCATTGTTATTGTTGTCAATGAGCGTAAACTGTAGTCCAGCTGGCCTTAGGTTAACGCCATAAACCACACCAGTGATAGCACAGTTTTTGCCCAGTGAATCCACAATGCCATTTGTATTGACGCTTGAAACGGACAAGATCGTCCGCGTTGGATAATTGACCGGTGGATTGGGATCCAAAACAGTGACCGTTCCTTTCATTTGACTTGAATGAGGATCGCATTGATAATTATACAAACCTGGCTTAGTAAATGTATAATCGTATTCCCAACCAGCTGCTGCAGGTCCTGAGAAAAAACTTTCAGGATTTGATGGGAATGTTTCTACTTTACCATTGACATTGTGGCTTCCACCAATATTTTTCCATCTTACGGTTTCACCGACTTTGATTACTAGGTCTTTTGGCGTAAACTTAAAACTAGACACTTCAACAATTGTATCAGGAACGATAATGCACACTGTTATGCTATTCGGTGCCCCAGGCGTTCCGAAAACTTCCTTACCATTATGCATAAACAACAAGTCCTTCACAGATGCTTTCCAATTACCGCCTAGAGACGGGTCTGATGTTAACATACAAAGTTCTATGGACTTACCATTACCATCAGTACCCTCCGTTTTGGTAGGCCATGGCGCAATTGCTTCATACTTAAACGATACCAAGACCTTGAGATTGTTATCTTGGAGTTCCACTATTTCACCTGGATTTGATAAGGTGTTAGTTGTAGACAATGGCTCAGTAGGACTCCAATCAGCAGCTGTGATGTTGTAAACAGCCTTAAAAGATCGCGCATTCTTGACGAGCAAGAAGTGTTTTCCAGCGCCGATGATCGTGTCAGGGAAGGTATACGTTATTCCCTTTGTAAACTTATAGTCCTTGACATTGATCGGCGAATTGGTCGTGTTGGCGACTTCGATATACTCTAGAGAATCGGTACCACTTTCTGGTGGATTGTAAGAAATCTCTGTGATTGCGAGTTGGCTATAAGCCAAATTGCATAAAAACATGAGTGCGAAAAGCGAAGTAAGTCTAGTTATCATTGCTAAAATTTTTAATTTTGGATAATTCAAATATTAAACACCCTGGTTTAATCCTAAGCCATAAATGTACAAAATTACACATTATGTTTGCAAAAATGCGAATAAATTTAATATACACATATAGATTAATTAACATTTGAGTAACACTAAATTTGTAGCTTTGTGCCGAATATATAGTATTAAACAATAATTTAACAAACCGTAAATATTGCATTTTTGATGAGTGTCGCGCCGCCGGCACCATTAAGTAAATGGAATTTTACACAAAAGCTTTTCTTATGAAAACAAGATTCTTACACATTTTTATTTTTCTACTTATGGGTGCTTTCGTGCAAGCACAAGTGACAACATCGCAAATAAGCGGTCTTGCACAAGATGCTAAGGGTGAAGTACTTATCGGAGCATCAATTATTGCTACTCACATACCGTCTGGTTCTCAGTACGGTGCCGTAACAAGAGAAGATGGGCGTTACAATCTTATTGGGTTAAGAGTAGGGGGACCATATTCTGTTGTAACAAGTTATGTAGGTTATCAAAACGACGTTAAAGAAAACATCTTTTTGAACTTAGGACAAAACTATATAGTCGACCCCAAGTTAGAAGAAGAAGGAGTGACTTTAGGTGATGTCGTCATACTTGGTGTTAAGAACAGCATCATGAACGATAAAAAAACAGGTGCGAGTACTAACATTAGCCAACAAGCAATCAGTACCCTCCCTACATTGAGTAGATCCATAGCAGATTTTACAAGGATTGCTCCACAAGCAAAAGGACTATCTGTAGGTGGAGCGGATTCAAGATTCAATAACTTGACTATCGATGGCTCTATCTTTAACAATAGTTTTGGTCTTTCTGATATCCCTGGAGGACAAACTAATTCGACACCCATTTCACTTGACGCCATCGAGCAAATCCAGATAAACATAGCGCCTTATGACGTTCGAGAAAGTGGATTTACTGGAGCTGGTATTAATGCTGTAACAAAGAGTGGTACAAATGAAATTAAAGCTTCTGTGTTCTTTAACACACGAAATGAAGCATATGTAGGTAATAAAGCTGCCGGAGCTGATGTCATTACAGCTAATTTTGATGTAAAACAATATGGGTTTAGATTAGGCGGACCGATCATCAAGAATAAATTATTCTTCTTTGTTAACGCAGAGCTTGAAAGAAGAGATGATCCAGCAAATTCAGGATTTGAAGCACTGAGGCCAGGTACTAACGACGGTAAAGCTAACACGACTAGAGTACTAGCTTCAGATTTAGATGCAATTAAGTCATTTTTGATTGATAAGTATAACTATGACCCAGGGGTCTATGAAAATTATTCATTGAATACGCAAAGTAACAAAGGCTTGGCTAAACTTGACTACAACTTAAGTCAAAAAAGCAAATTAAGCCTTAGATATAACTTCTTAAAATCGGCTAGAGATGTGCCTGCAAGCGCAAGTGGTGCTTTTCAAGGGAGAGCAGGAAATGCTTTTGCCATGAACTTCTCAAATAACAATTATATCATTAATAATGATATTAATTCAATCATAGCTGAACATAATTACATTGGATCCAATTTTTCTAACAAGATAATAGGTGGTTTTACTGCAAATAGAGATTATAGAACAAGCGGTGGTGGTATTTTCCCTTTGGTTGATATACTAAAGGATGGTAGGAATTACATAGCTTTTGGTTATGAGCCTTTTACTCCCAACAACATCTTGAATACTGATACATGGCAGTTGAGAAACGATTTTACATATTACAAAGGCCAACATACTGTGACTGCTGGTATCAATTTGGAATCTTTCAGATTTGAAAATACCTTCACTCCAACTTACTATGGACAATTTGCATATAATTCATTAGCTGATTTTTATGCTGATACTGATGCGGATCCCAATAATAATCCTGGATTAAGACAGTATCAAAAGACATCTTCAAATCTTGTAAATAGTGCTTTGCCAACTGCTGTTACAGAAGCATCAATGATAGGTCTTTATGTGCAAGATGAGTTTCAAGTATCTAGCAAATTTAAGTTGACGGGTGGAATTAGAGTTGATTTACCTACATTTAAGCAGACAGCACTTCAAAATGATTCTGTAGCAGCTTATAACTTCAATGATGAATTTGGTAATGTACTTAAATTAAGTACATCAACCCTACCTGAGCCAAGTGTTTTGTTTTCTCCTAGATTAGGATTTAACTATAATGTAAATGGTGACAATTCATTCCAAATACGTGGTGGTACAGGGGTATTCTCAGGTAGACCAGCATTCGTGTGGATATCTAACCAAGTTGGTAACAACGGTATTTTGACAGGATCCGTTTTTGAAACTAATGTGGCCGCAAACAAATATCCGTTTAGCCCAGATGTAAATAAATATAATCTTGCACCAAATCCTGGAAAACCAGCATCATCGTATGCAATTGCGAATGTTGCTGAAGATTTCAAATTTCCGCAAACATGGAGAAGTAATTTAGCCGTTGATCATGAACTTCCATTCGGTTTAGTTGGTACTGCAGAATTTATATACAATAAGGAGCTCAATAATGTAACATACATCAATGCTAATCTTAAACCAGCTACTAAAACGTTAGTAGGTACTGATACAAGACCATTATATGGTGGTAATAACGCTGGCAATAGATTGAATTCTAAAATTACTGATGCAACTTTACTTAAGAATACAAACGTAGGAAGTGGATACTCTGCTACTATCAAAATAGAAAAACCAATGACTAAAGGTCTAAATTACATGGTTGCGTACAACTATGGAAGTACACGAGATCTAATGTCAGCTGGTTCGATTGCATTCTCATCATGGAGAGATAATTTTAGTGTAAATGGAAATAACTTGCCTGACGTAGCTTACTCAAACAATGATCTAAGAAATAGATTTATAGGTTCATTAAGTTATAGAATAGAATATGGTAAGGCTGCAGCTACGCAAATTGGATTGTTTGCTCAAGTTCAAAACCAAGACAGATTTACATATCGCGTAAATGGAGATGTTAACGGAGATCAACTACCTGGAAATGATCTTCTTTACGTTCCTGCTAATGCAAATGAACTTACTTTTGAAGCCTATACAATCAAAGTAAATAATGCAGACGTTGTATTCAGCCCAGAAACACAAGCGGCTGCTTTTGAAGCATTTATCCAGCAAGATGAATATTTGAATACTAGAAGAGGAAATTATGCTGAAAGAAACGGAGTATTGAGACCGTTATTAGCAACTATTGATTTATCCGCAGTTCAAGAATTCTTTATGAATGTAGGTGGAAAAAGAAACACAATCCAATTGAGAGCTGATTTCTTTAATTTTGGAAATTTGATCAGCGATAATTGGGGAGTTGGTGACAGAATTGTAAATACTACTCCACTTCAATTTATCAAATTAGATGCAGGAAAACCAGTTTACAGATTTTCCACTTTTAATAATGCTTTACCTACTACAACATATATCAAGAGTTCGAATTTAGGCGATGTATGGCAGATGCAATTAGGTATCAGATATATATTTAACTAAGATCAAATATTTTCACTTTTACAAACAATAAGTCAGTAATTATTGGAAGTAAAAAAAAAGAGCCTTCTTCATTACTATGGAGAAGGCTCTTCTATTTTATGCTAAGATTTCGAATCTTGCTTTGATCATCCATATGTTGCTGTAAGATTGTGGTAGGTAACAAAAAGGCAGCAAAACAATGCTAATCAGCGTTCTATTGATAAAAAGAATTATGCTCAAGTCTACATTGCCGATCTTATTAATCATCGTCTTTAGCTTCTTATCTTGTAAAAAAGAAAGTAGAGATGCGGAAATAGAGGCTACTATAACGGGAATTGACTTAACGTTATCAGCTTGTAGCGGTGGCTACATTGTTGAGTTGGCAGACGGAACAGCAAAATATCAATGGGAACCTACTCGGTCAAATATGGATGACTTTGGCATTTCTGATATACCAATTACAGATTATCCCATCAGAATTAAGATGGATTTTAAAATTGCATTGACAAAATGTACGATTTTTGATGCCTTTATCGATATTTCTCAACTCACTATACAGTAAGTTTAGCTTCATTTCTTCTACTTCGGTCCAGCGCCTTTGATCTCATCATTGACACCAGCTTCGTATTTCTTAAAATTGTCCTTGAATAATTGCGCCAACTTAGCTTTCGTGAGGTCATAAGCAGATTTGTCAACCCATGTATCCTTTGGAATCATCATTTCAGCTGGTACATTTTTGCATGATGTAGGTATTTCAAATCCAAAAGTCTCATCAATCACCGTAGTCGCCCCGACTAAACTTCCATCATGAATAGCGTCGATGATAGCACGGGTAAACTTAAGTTTCATCCTAGAACCAACACCATATGAACCCCCACTCCATCCTGTATTGACTAACCATGCTTGTGCACCACAACTTCGGATTTTTTCCGCCAATAGTTCAGCATATTTATTCGGATGCCAAGGCATAAAAGCAGCTCCGAAACAAGCTGAGAAAGTAGCAGATGGTTCAGTGACCCCCATCTCAGTTCCTGCAACCTTGGCGGTATACCCACTAATAAAATGGTAGCTCGCTTGCGCTGGGGTCAACTTGCTCACTGGTGGTAATATGCCGTATGCGTCACAAGTCAAAAATATGATGTTCGATGGTGTACCGCCCACACAAGGGATGGCAGCATTGCTAATATAATCTATAGGATAAGCAGCGCGTGTATTCTCCGTGATAGAGATATCGTTGTAATCAACTTCTCTCGTTTCATGATTATAGCCAACGTTTTCTAAAACTGTCCCGAATTTGATGGCGCCGAAAATCTCTGGTTCGTTTTCGGCCGTAAGGTTAATGGCTTTGGCGTAGCAGCCGCCTTCGATATTAAAAACACCTTCATTGGTCCAACAATGCTCATCATCACCTATCAATTTGCGTCGGGGATCCGCACTTAAAGTTGTTTTACCTGTTCCTGACAATCCAAAAAATAATGAAACGTCACCATTTTCGCTCATGTTTGCTGAGCAATGCATAGGCATAACGCCCCTTAATGGCATCAGGTAATTCATGACAGTGAAAACGCCTTTTTTCATTTCGCCAGCATACTCCGTTCCTAGAATCACTATCTCACGATTCTCAAAATGTAGCGCGATGCTAGTCTTGGAAGTCATATTGAACGTAAACTTGTTTGCTGGAAAAACACCAGCATTAAGTATTGTATAATCAGGTTCTCCAAATGACTGTAACTCTTCCTGCGTAGGACGGATAAGCATGTTATTCATAAATAAAGCGTGGTACGCTCTAGTACAGATAACACGAATTTTTAATCGATAATGAGGATCCCAGCCCGCATACCCATCAAACACGTAGATTCGATCACAATGATCTATAAAATCAAGCGCTCTTGTTCTATTGATATGGAATACATTTTCGTCCATAGGGATGTTGACATTCCCCCAGTCGATATTTTGCTCCGATGCGGGATTTCGAACGATGCGACGATCCTTCGGGCTACGCCCTGTCTTCTCTTTAGAGTAAACAATCAATGCACCTTTGTCAGATAGAGCGCTTTCCTTATCTTCTTTGAGCGATAACTCACACAAACGCGCTGGTGA
>JANMMV010000471.1:0-1799 GCA_031373565.1 Saprospiraceae bacterium | reverse complement strand
CAACTCTTTGCATAAAGTTGTAGTAAGATTTGGCGTAATCTACGAATAAAAAAGGATCACGAGAACCATGCTCAATAAAATCCATCATCATAGGAGTTCGACCGAGCTTGAATTTCAAAAGGTTGTAATCATTTTTCAAATCAGATAATAACTGCATATTAGCAGAATCAATAGATTGAAAAATTCTATCTTTTGTTATTTCATCAAAATTAACAGTCGAAGCTCCAGGAATCATCCTACTTCCTTCGGTTATTAATCTCCTCAAGGAATCCTTGTTATAAGATGTGTCTCCATACAATGCAATTGGAATAAGATAATTATTTTCATAGTTTCCAATGAAATCAATAACCGTCAAATAGCCTTTCCCATCAACCTTTCTTAAACCACGACCCAATTGTTGAATGAAAATAATCGCTGATTCTGTGGGGCGTAGCATGATTATCTGATTGACTTTTGGTATATCAATCCCTTCGTTGAAAATATCTACTGTGAAGATATAATCGAGCTTTTCGCTTAGTTTATCGGTCTCTAACTTTTCAATCGACCTTGCTCTCTTTTCTTCATTACTATCACCAGTTAACGCAACCGTTTTAAATCCTTTTGAATTAAATAACTCAGATAATTCAACCGCTTCGGCCTTTCTGGAACAGAAGACCAAACCTCTCGTAATTCCATTATCACTGCCATAGAATTTGGCCTTCTCAATAATGCGTATAACGCGTTCACTTGAAACTAAATATCTGAAATCAGAGTTATTCTCGACTTCTTTATTATCAATCGATATATCAGTAACGCCGTAGTAATGAAACGTACTAAGCATCTCCTCTTCCATTGCTCTGCTTAATCGGATTTCATAGGCAATATTGTGGTCAAAGAGTTGAAATATATCATTACCATCAGTTCGTTCAGGAGTGGCTGTCATTCCTAACAGAAACTTTGGCTCAAAGTGCTCGATCAATCTTAAATATGAATCTGCACCCGACCTATGAGTTTCATCTATGATGATATAATCAAAATGATCTTTTGGGAAATTATCAAGGTGGTTTGCTTTTGAAATCGTTTGAATGGTAGAAAACACAAAGTCACAATCCAAATCGAGTTGACTTCCAGAATACAACCCCATTGTTTTATCATTTCCAAAAACATTTCTAAACGTGTTTAGTGCGTCTTTCGCTATAGTTAATCTATGAACTACGAAAAGTATTTTATTCGGGTTAAAAGCTTTTGCAGCGAAAGCTGATAAATAGGTTTTTCCCGTTCCAGTTGCAGAAATGATTAATGCTTTATTTTTGCCTTCATCTCTCAATTTTTTGAGATTTCCCAATGCTTCTATTTGCATTGAATTCGGGCTAATCATCGGTTGAGATTCAGAAATGCTTTCTAGTGTGATTTTTCGGTTTAGTAAAAATTGACTTTTATATAATTCTTCATAAAACAAAATATATTCTGGAGTTACAGATCGTCCATTTTTAAAATCAAAATAAAACTCTCTAAGGACTTTTTCAACAATACCACTTTTATCTAAAGCGGAAACTTTCATATTCCACTCTTTGTTAATAGATAATGCCTGCGCTGTTAAATTACTACTACCAACAATTAGGTTATAATGCTCTTTATTTCTAAAGATGTATCCTTTTGTGTGTGCGTTTCCTGTTGTAGCAATTCTTAGGTCTATATTTTTAAACTGTGATAATCTTTTTAGTGCTTCAGGCTGAGTAAAGTTTAAATACTGCGACACTAATATTTTTCCCTTTGTTCCTCGGTCTTCTAATTCTATAAGTTTGTTAATTATTGCAGCA
>JANMMV010000467.1:0-14405 GCA_031373565.1 Saprospiraceae bacterium | reverse complement strand
CTATCAAGGCTGGCGGAATCGCACTGACAAAAGATCATTATCACGTTAGTGAAGATGGACTAGTTACGTTCTCATGGGCTGATAAAAATGTTATCGCATTGAGTAAAGGACAGATGTTGTTTGAGATATCATATTACAGTGAATCAGGTAAGTTTACGTCAGAAAAGATCAGTTTGACTCATCAAGTGCGTGCTGAATATTATGACATGAATCTTACCACAAGATCATTAGATTTATCTTACTTCTTAGATGGAACACCTAGTTTTGAATTGATGGGCAATGCGCCAAATCCTTGGCAGGCATCTACAGATATTAAATTTTCATTGCCGCAAGCAGGTGATGTTACATTTACAATAAGAGACATAACAGGCCGTACCGTTTTACAGAAAACTGGAAGCTTTGCTAAAGGATTAAACACCTATAACGTACAAGCTGACGAAATCGGAACGTACGGCGGTGGAGTCCTCATAGTAGAAATGACATATCAGAACCAAATGAAATCTATGAAGATGCTACAGATCAAGTAGTCTTTCTAAGAGCTCAATAGTACAAAAGGTCCCTACGCAGCTTATGGTTGCGTGGGGATTATTTTTGTTTTGGGGCTTATGTGCTGCTGTATTTTCAGTTGTGGATAAAAAAGATTTCACTTCTTTTGAAGAATCCATTCACTACGTATGTCATAATTTGTATAACTTACTCCAGTAAAAAGTAAACCTTCACTTCAAGGATGGTTTAGTAGTGGTTTTAGACCTGACAACCTTCTTCCTGAACATAGCGACTTTGATAAACTTTTTGTAAACATTAGATTTTTTGCCGTGGATGATAATGACTGTACTACGCAATCTCTCGCGATAGTCCCTTATAAAATTCTCTTTGTCTCTGATGAATATTCTCTAGGCTTCAGCATCGGCTAGCAGTTGATTGCATTCGGCTATCATCGATGCATATTGATTCACTTATTTTTCAAAATCGCTGATGGTCATATCGGCTGACATCACCTGATTTTTGTCTTAGGGTGATATCACAAGTAATTGATTCTTAATGTCTTTGAGCAGTTTTGGGTCCATCCTTTTCTTATAAAATAATTTTTTGGACTAAGGTGAAAAAAGCTTTATATTTGTATTATCGTTGGGTGTGGCAGGTCTAAGCCCGAGCATCGTAAGCACCAACCGATTTCAAATTCCACGTCTATTTTGTACAACAGTAAGACAAATAAGTAGAAATCCACATGGATTTATACAAAATTTACTTTAATTCAGTAGGAATGCAAGTGAAGATAATAGAATTTGAACTACAGTTTTTGTTAGTGGAAATGAAATTACTAAAAACCTAAAAGCGCATCTTAAAAATTAATATTGATTACATAGCATTCCATGTTGATATTTTGTGAATGAAGATGGAATTAGCGCTAACATCTGTTTCGAATCAATCAACAAATATGTCAAATCTGTAAACCATCAATTCAATTAGGATATTCATTGTTTGTTTTGTGATTCCATTCATCAATTACTCCCTTTTCTTCTTTGGTGCTAGGGTTTTACTCATTTCATATCTTAATAGCTATGTTCAAAAGCCTATTTGCTTCTTTCAATTGCTTATTTTGCTCTATCGATATCTTATTTTACTCAAACGATATCTTGTTTCACTTGAGCAAAAGCTTATTCTGATAGCGCATTTTCTCATTTCGCATGATGAATACCTGATTTCGTGTAAACAAAGGCTTCATTGGTACAAAGCGGTTGGCTCTACCCACTTATGATAGCTTCCCAATATCTCAACAATCTAAAATCAATATTTTGTAACTATCTTTGCACCTGATATGAACAAGGGATATGAGTATTAAAAGATTTATAGTATTAAAGGCTGCGGCTATCACTGCGCGATATATAGATCAGTGGCGAAAACGAGCCGTCAAAGATCAGGACCGGATCATGATGAGTTTGGTCACTAAAGCTAGAGATACGGTCTTTGGAAAAGATCACAATTTGGGTATGATCAAAAACTATGATGACTTCAAATCATCAGTTCCTATCAGGGACTACGAACAATTGCGATTTTATATTGATCAGGTTACAGACGGCAAACCCAATATCTTATGGCCAGGTAAACCCAAATATTTCGCAAAAACCTCTGGTACCACGAGCGGCGTCAAATATATACCTATTACGCATGATTCACTACCCAATCACATAAATACTGCCAGAAATGCACTCCTTAATTATCTTCACGATATCCAGAATGCAGACATCTTTAAGGGCAAACTTATATTTTTGTCTGGGTCACCAGAGCTAGACAAGAAAGGTGGTGTGCTGACAGGTAGATTGTCAGGAATCGTCAATCACGAAGTACCAGGATGGATACGGTCAAATCAACTACCTTCGTACGATACCAATATCATCGATGACTGGGAAGAAAAACTAGATAGAATCGTTGACGAGACCCTTACGCAAGATATGAGACTTATCTCGGGGATACCACCGTGGGTGCAGATGTATTATGAACGTTTATTGGAGCGAACGGGTAAGAAAACGGTCAAGGAAGTTTTTCCAAATTACAATTTATTTATGTTTGGCGGTGTAAATTTTGAACCATATAGAGCCAAACTTGAAGTGCTCATTGGTGGCCGAATAGATGGCATTGAAACTTACCCAGCTTCGGAAGGATTTATCGCTTTTCAAGACAAACAAGGCGATTCGGGGCTGCTGCTTAATACTAACTCTGGTATCTTTTTCGAATTTATCCCAGTAGAAGAAGCCATGAGTGATAATCCTACGCGTCTTATGCTATCACAGGTTTCGCTTGATAAAGATTACGCCATTATCATCAACAATAATGCAGGTCTATGGGGGTATAATATCGGTGATGTGGTCAGATTTGTAAGTCTTGATCCTTTCAAAGTTATTGTTTCTGGTCGGGTCAAACATTATATTTCAGCATTTGGGGAGCATGTAATTGGCAAAGAAGTCGAAGCAGCCATACTCAAAGTCGCTGAAGAAAATAATGTCTCGATAGTAGAATTTACAGTAGCGCCCCAGGTAAATCCTCCTGATGGCGGCACGCCATATCATGAATGGTTTGTGGAGTTTGGCGAAGCTCCAAGCGATTTAAGTGCTTTCGCCGCAGCCGTAGACATTGAAATGTGCCAGCAAAATATTTATTACGATGATCTCGTAAAGGGCAACATCCTGCAACCACTTGTCATAAGAATGATGCGAAGAGATGCTTTTAGAGATTATATGAAAACACAAGGCAAACTAGGCGGCCAGAATAAAGTACCTCGCCTCAGCAATGATCGTAAGATAGCTGATGTATTGACCACGCTGTAATAAATATGGTCAAGTCAATAGAAATCAAAGTTTTTCCGGATAAGGCAATTGATACTGATTATCATAAAGCGATGATAGAGAAGCAATTGAAGTCGCATACGTCAGAAATAACGGATGTAATTCTTGTGCGTCGATCGATCGATGCTCGCGGAAGCCGACCGATCTTTTTGCTAAAGTATGACGTCTATATCGGAGAAGCATATATGCCAGCATCTAAGATTATTGATAATTTGAGTTCAGTAGCAGATAGGCCATCGGTCATTATCGTGGGGGCTGGCCCAGCTGGTTATTTTGCTGCCTTGGAATGTATCCAACAAGGTCTAAAACCTATTGTGTTAGATAGAGGCAAAGATGTACGAGAGCGACGTCGTGATCTCAAAGCTATTCAGCAGGATGGGATCGTCAATGGCGAATCAAATTATTGTTTTGGTGAAGGTGGTGCCGGTACTTATTCTGATGGAAAACTATACACTCGTTCTCATAAACGAGGGACGATTAGTAAGGTATTGCAACTCTTGGTAGAGCATGGTGCGTCCACAGATATTATGGTTGATGCACATCCGCACATAGGATCAAATAAGCTGCCAAACATCATCGCTGAGATGCGCAACACGATTGAACGCTGTGGTGGAGAAGTATTGTTTAACCATAAAGTCATTGATTTTATCTTAGCTGATCAATGCATAAAGGGTGTTCGTTGTGGTGAAATTGAGATACTTGGAGATGCTGTCATTTTAGCAACGGGCCACTCTGCGCGTGATATCTATCAGCTATTAGATAAACATCATATTTATATTGAAGCGAAACCATTTGCATTGGGTTTACGTATAGAACATGCCCAGGCATACATTGATCAGGTGCAGTATAATCAATCGATTAGAGAGGAAAACTTACCTGCGAGTAGTTATTCGGTGGTAGCGCAAGTGAAGAGCAAAGGCGTCTTTTCTTTTTGTATGTGTCCAGGAGGATTAATAATACCTGCAGCCACATCGGCAGGAGAGATCGTGGTCAATGGTATGTCCCTTAGCCGTCGTGATAGCCCATTTGCCAATTCAGGATTTGTAACTTCAATAGAACTTGATGAGTTAGCTGATCATGGATACAACGGGGTATTTGCAGCTTTAGATTTCCAGCGAGAAGTAGAGCAAGCGATGTTTGCAGCTGGAGATGGAAGCCAACGGGCACCTGCTCAACGAGTCAAAGATTTTGTGGACGGGGTGACTTCGTCGACGCTCAATGACACTTCCTATATCCCAGGTTTGTTTTCCGCACCGCTTCATGAGATCTTACCATCTTTTGTTTATCAGCGATTGCGGCAAGGGATCATCGATATCGATAAAAAAATGCGCGGTTATATGACAAACGAAGCCAATATTATTGGTGTTGAAAGCCGTACTTCTGCACCTGTAAAAGTACCCCGAAACAAGGATACATACATGCACGACCATGTGGACGGATTATTTCCATGTGGTGAAGGCGCTGGCTATGCAGGTGGTATTATCTCTGCCGCAATGGATGGACAAAATGTGGCGATAGCTGTTAAAAAATGGATCGAGAAGCACTAGAATAAATTCAAGCGCAATGCCAGCAATTGTCTATTTGTCCGTGAGAATCATTGAAAAATTTCATCAGTTAACCTTTACGAATTTCTTTTCGATGGCATTTTTGCCATTTATTATTTTTACATAATATACGCCAGCGACTGTGTTACTAAGATCCAGTTCAGTGACACTATGGGTTAATTTTCCGTTGTAAATTAATACACCAAGCTGAGTGGTAATACTAAACTCTCCTTCAAAACCTTCATTTGTTTTTATAGTTAGTATCCCATTAGTAGGGTTTGGATATATTTCAAAATTGGCGAGAACTTCGTTTTCGGTAGCAGATATTGTCGTTTTTGTTACAGTATTTTTTGATGCAATCCAAAGTGTAGGATCAAATTCAATGTTTTCAACAACAAAATCAGTGGGTACTTCAAAAATTTGACCACTAAATGTGTGGTCAAGTCTGATCCACTTTTCTTTTCCTTGACCCGTCAATCTGATGGGTAGAGGCATTTCAAAGAAAGATACAGATGCATTTGAAGTTATCTGATTCGCTTTGATCACAATACCAGTGCTGTTACGATCCCACAAAATATCATAAGTAGGATATCCTTCACCTTGAAACCAATCGCGAAAATATTCATCTAAGTTTATCCCAGAAACTGCAGATAATTCATCTTTGAATTCACCCGTGACAGCATAACCGAAGCCCTTTTTATTTAGGTAGCTTCGGATCCCTTCAAAGAATTTTTCGTCTCCTAATAGCCATCGTAGACTATGAAGTAAATAGGACCCTTTGTTGTAACTAAGACGTCCACTGAATATGCGATTGACACTTGTTATATCGTTCACTTTGACCGAGCCGTTAGGATTAGAAGTGATAGAATTGACTTTTCCTGATTTCCAATTTTGCCATGAATCTGGACTCTCAAATCTCTCACGCGTAAGGCCTTCCAGATAAGTGGCAAAACCTTCGTTTAACCATATATCTTCCCATGAACCGCAAGTAACATAATCCCCAAACCACTGATGTCCAAGCTCATGAGCTAATAATCCCCAGTCAAAATTGACTACAAAACTCATGGTTTGGTGCTCCATACCGCCTCCCCAGCCGAACTGTGCATGTCCATATTTCTCCTTTTTGAATGGATAATCGATAAATAAACTATCATAAAATTGCAAGGCTTTAACATTGTCAGATGTACCTTTTCTTGCTGTTGCTAAGCTTTCAGGATATACAAAATTTAACATAGGCATTGTGGTTCCGTCTGATAAAACAACATTATCTGTGTATGCTTCATAATTGGTAACTGCTATGGCTACGAGGTAAGGAGCGATGGCATATCTATGTTTCCAATGGTATAATTTCTGTCCATTATTCAGCACTTTCTCTACCGCTAGGGTACCGTTGCTGGCTGCTCGATATTTGGCATTTGTCGTGATCAAAACATCTATACTGTCTATTTTATCATCGAGACCATTTTTACATGGCCACCAATCTTGTGCTCCAAAAGGTTCAGACAAAGTCCATAAAACAGGCTCATTGCTACCGTGTGTGTCTTGAATAAATGAACCAAAACCGCCTGATGGTGGAACGCCATGATAAGCAATTGTCATACTATCTATCGACTCATTTTCGATCACGTTAGGTAGATCTACTCTAAGCGTATTATCACCTATTCGTTGATAATTCAAGTTTTGTCCATCATATCGAATACTATCTATTGTGAGGCTTGCGCTAAAATCAAAGAAAATCTCTTTAAAATTATCGGAAAGCACTTTAAAATAGGGTGTTGCCTTGCCTTTGATTGCATATACTGCGGGATCGATTTCCCATTCAAATCTGTAGTATTTTAGATCATATGTATTTGTCAATGCATTGACTTTCAAAAGAGGATTGAAAAGATTGCGTGCTGCATGAGCTTTATTGCAATAATGACCGGTATTTACACCCAAATCATTTTGACTGAAACTTAGCGTACTGTACGAAAGGGCAACTATAATTACAAAACTTTTAAGAAGAGGTAGTGTCGTGTGCATGCTTTTAATATTTTATGAGATCAAACTTAGCATTTTTTATTATGATCTGGTGTTTATGAAGACTAAAGAGTGTAAGAAATCTTGGTTTCTGCGGTATCCGCGACATAATGTTTAGTTCTTATTAAAGTTGCAGTTAAAATAATAGTCTAATTAAGATTTTAATAATTTACATCTGACATTTTTTTATCTTTACCCTTATGAAGGATATAGCAGATTTATTAGCTCGTATTTTTATCGCTTTCTTATTTATTTATGAGGCGATTGATGGTCTCGTTTTTTTTGATAAGACGAAAGCAACAATGAAAGCATACGGGATAATGTGGAACCAGGATTTATTGCTGGGCAGTTTGATATTTATTCTTTTCGTTGGTGGTTTTTTAGTACTGATAGGGTACTATGCTAATGTAGGCGCCTTGATGCTGTTGGTTTATTGGTTGCCTTTTACATTGATTGTATACTCGTTTTGGGATGATCCATTAGAGTACAAGAGATTACATGCGCTCTATTTTATGCGCAATTTGGCTATGTGCGGCGGACTGTTGCTTCTCATTGCCAATGGAGCCGGTAAGTATAGTGTCAAACGATTGATTTACATATTGAAACTACCCCAATAATATTCAAATTTTCGTTCGGCCCGTAAAAATTATGAAGCTTTTTTGAAGTTTTTTAATTTAATATCTTTAATCATTTGTTCAAGGTTTGTGCTTTTACATTCTTCGATGGCTTTCAGCATTTCTGAAAAAATTTGCTTTTGAACCATCCGTTCATCTTTTGGCAGTTGTGTATTTGATTGCCAATAAGTTACTAATCTTTTTGAGACTTCAGTCATTCTAACAATATCAATTCCCCTTAATTTGTATTCTTTTAAAAACGCTATAGCAAATGAATTGATCGTTTTTGAAGGTCTTAGGGTACGATCATTTTCGTAACCATAAAGGTAAATATCTGATAGTATCTGTGCTGTCGATAGATAGTTGTAAAATTCGTCTGTAAAATCTGCTCTTGACTTATATAAGTCTCTTACGATTTGAAAGTGCTGTTCGTATTCGAGTTTTTCCTCCTTATTCAACAAATGATAAGGCAAGCGGTACAAGCAACGTAATATCGTATGCGAACAGCTCATTTTTATCCACAATCTTTGCCATTCGATTAGAAATATTATCGAAGATAGCTTGCTCATGACGGTATCTTAGAGGGTATGTTTTACACGACATGAGGGTTAAAATGAGAATGGTAACGTTGAGTAATGACTTCATAATTCATCATATTTCATTTCGTGCTATGCACAATTAGATCTCTGTAGGACGTTTATTTGCCATTCTAAAATCAAATATAGTTAATTATTCCTTTATCGACTAAAACAATTATCTTTGTGAAATGTATATGTCTCAATAAATATTTAACCAGATGATGACCGACACTTTAGAGAGCCTTCAAATGATCGAAGAATCTGCAAAGGATTTTGCCACCCAACATATCTTGCCACACGTAATGGAGTGGGATGAGCCACAATTCTTTCCAGTGGATACAATGCGTGCGATGGGTGAATTAGGATTCTTGGGTGTTTTGGTACCTGAACAATATGGTGGTGCAGGACTTGGATATGATGAATATGTAAGTATCATTGTTGAGATTTCTAAAGTATGCGGCTCAATTGGCCTAAGTGTAGCAGCCCATAATAGCCTTTGTACTGGACATATCTTGGCTTTTGGAAACGAAGAGCAAAAACAAAAATATCTACCCAAGTTAGCAACAGGTCAGTGGATCGGCGCATGGGGATTGACAGAGGCGAACACGGGTTCTGATGCGATGCGTATGAAATGCGTCGCTGTCCAAGATGGAGATGAGTGGGTTATCAATGGTGCCAAAAACTGGATCACGCACGGTAAATCTGGTGATGTAGCAGTAGTGCTCGCGCGAACTGGCGACTTGTTAGATAGTCGAGGAATTACAGCTTTTGTTGTAGAGCGAGGTACACCTGGTTTTAGTGGTGGCAAGAAGGAGAACAAGCTCGGTATGCGTGCATCTGAGACGGCTGAGATGATTTTTGATAATTGTAGAGTCCACAAGTCACAAGTATTGGGTAATGTTGGAGAAGGTTTTATTCAATCCATGAAAATATTAGACGGCGGTCGTATCAGTATTGCAGCACTATCTTTAGGTATAGCGAAAGGCGCTTACGAAGCTTCTGTAAAGTATGCCAAAGAACGTGAGCAATTCGGTCAACCGATTGCTAATTTTCAAGCAATTGCCTTCAAACTAGCCGATATGGCGACCAAGATTCAAGCAGCAGAACTCCTTATTCGCAAGTCAGCACACATCAAGAATAAAGGCGGTAATGTTACTACGATATCGGCTATGGCCAAGTATTATGCTTCTGAAGTAGCTGTCCAAGTATCGACTGATGCAGTACAGATCTTCGGTGGTTATGGCTATACAAAGGATTTTCCGGTCGAGAAATTCTATCGCGACTCTAAGTTATGTACGATAGGAGAGGGTACGTCAGAGATACAGAAACTGGTGATAAGTAGGAATATTTTGAAGGGGGAATAGGATATTATCATTTTTTATTAAATCTTTTATAATGGCAACTTTAGTAGATCAAAAAACTTCGTCAGCAATAGAAAAAGCTAAAGAAAAAATTGCTTTACTGACTAATAATAAGCATAAAGATGTTAGGATTGAACAATTGGAATTTAGTAATGATGATCTCGTTTTATCTTGTGTAATATCTTATTTAATATTACGTGATAAATTAAATGATGATATTCATCCTGCTATGTTTACAATGCCAAAGTATGAAAGAATCTACAAAGAGATTAAATTTGAGAAGGATGGTTCAATCCTCGGAGTTTATTTTTTTAAGCCTTATTTATGATTTTAATTGACTCTAATTCACTAATATTATTACTACTTGGTCAGATTGACCCAAATGCAATAAAACTTAATAAAAATACTAAAAACTTAGATCAATCTGATTTTCTTTTCCTGTGTAATGAGATAGGCAGCTATGAAAACCTACTAGTTTTACCTCATATTTGGACTGAAGTTGATAATTTACTTAATAGATTGGGTTACCACTACGAATTAGCTTTTAGAAAATTGTCCAGTATTATTCGAGAAGAATATGTTCAAACGATGGATTTGATCCAAAATCGGCAATATATAGCTGAAATAGGTTTGACGGATTCAGTAATTTTAGCTTTGGCGATAAAATTAAAGTGTGAGAAACTAATTACAATGGATTCTGCTTTGGAAAATTTTGCTGTAGCTAACGGTATCAAAGTTTATAACCCAAAAGAAAGATTTAACAGGCAGTTTAGGTAAAACTTATTAACATACCATCTTACTTCGCCAACTCCTCCCAAACAAGTTTTGAAGCAAACGGCCGGTCAAAATACAAAAAGTAGAAGGTCAGCATCCACGATACTACCATATAAGAGACAACCCACATGGTTCCATTATACAAGATGGTATCTAGATTGTACCACTGGAAGTTCCATTGATAAAGTAGAAACCCAGCGATGATCGCCTTCACAACTTCGGCAGGAATTGCCCACATGCTGCCATCCATCAAACTTGTATAGGCAAATACACTAGCAAAAATCATACATCCGTACAATATGTTTTGTATCGGAGATAGCGTCCCGATATTGGTAAACATAAACATCATCAATCCTAAGGTGATGATTAATTGCATAATCGTCCACACATTAAATAGAGTCGAACCTTCCGTGTTGTATTTGATTTGCGTGCTTGGATCTTTGATGGATGATACAGGATAATCATCTATCACATCAGCAGGCCGCCATCCTGTCGGCATAAACCATATGCGGATTTTGTCCCATATCGATTTGGTATGCCAAGCATCGCCGATGAGTAACCAAAGGTGCTGGTAATTGATAACCCACGGATTCCATGTTTGCGCAGCACGAGTGATACCGTAGACAGGAGCATCATCGGTCAATTCTGGCTGAAAAGTACCAAACAATTTATCCCAAATAATGAAAATCTGACCATAATTTTTGTCCATGTATCTTGGGTTGATCGCATGATGTACGCGATGGTGCGACGGCGTGACGATGATGTACTCTAGCCACCCCATCTTTCCTATAAGTCGTGTGTGATACCAAAACTGTGCAAACAAATGCAATGGGGCTACGACGCCTAGTACTTTGGTTGGGATGCCAAATAGTGCCATAGGTAAAAATAGAATCGTAAAAACGGCAAAAATTTCTGACACTGATTGTCTCAATGCACAAGCCATGTTGAACTCTTCACTGCTATGGTGGATGATATGTCGATTCCAAAATATATTGATCGTGTGCGAAAAACGATGTGACCAATAACCAGCGAAGTCTAGACCTATAAAGCAAATGACGTACAGCCATACACTCGACTCAATCACAGTTAAGGCAAAATGAGTGACCATCCAATCGTAAGAAATGATGACGATACTCAATCCTAGGATGTCCTTGATGACATTGGTTATACCCGAACTCAAACTAGAGATGACATCAAATAATCGATTAATTTTAACCTTCATCCAGTAGCTAGCGCCATGCTCGATCGCAATCAATAATATGAAACCGGGGATAGCGTAATTTAGGATGCGTGCATATTCTTCCATTTGTTTAGCAAATTAGAAATTAGAAATTCTACTGTAGAAGGAAAAAAGGGGTTCTATCGCCCTTAATGCCTTCTAAGTGTGTATTTACAGACCTTTATTTTTTATTTTAAATCTTTACTACCTTATAGCTTGTCATCGCAACACTTTGTGAATGCTGGATGAAATATAATCCTGGGTTCCATCCTTGCATATCAATTATGTTACTACCAGATATGATTTTTTGAGTATGGATACATTTACCTTGTGCAGTGTGAATTACTATGGTGGCATTATCATTGGATTCGATGACTAATTGATCAGACACAGGATTAGGATAGATTTTCAAACCTGATTTATTTGTACCATCTTGGGTACTTGATGCTCTAGTAAGTTTAAATTGCTTAAAAAACTCCCAGACAACTTCGCTAGCATTGAAGTCTTGTGTCGTTGGTCCGGTCGATATGAATGATCCTGGCCAAGTATGTCCTCCGCCGATTACTTTGTAGTGCCATACTTCAGTACCGTCATTGCAGTTATTATACTTGAATATTTCAGTTTTCATGTTGTCAGCAGGCGCATTGTTGGGCTGATCAGTTTTGGTAGGTGTAAGATCGCACCCGTTGTTTTTTTGCCAAAAGGCAAGGACATCCGATATAGGAAGAGCAATGAGAGACCCTGTGTATTCTACTGTCCTATCTTCTGTCCCATGAATCTCTAAAACAGGAACTGGTCTACCTGGTTTACAGTCATTAACGTAGGCTGGCACAATACTACCCGTTACTGATGCAATAGCGGCAATCTTATCATTCAGTTCG
Source organism: Saprospiraceae bacterium (assembly GCA_031373565.1). Lineage (GTDB taxonomy): Bacteria > Bacteroidota > Bacteroidia > Chitinophagales > Saprospiraceae > OLB9. The sequence continues at coordinate 2,071 of JANMMV010000467.1, read as the reverse complement.
CATGCCAGTCTATAACTCATAAAACCACCATTAGACATACCACACGAGTATATTTGCTCACTTATTATACCATACTTAGCCTTGAATTTATCAATCATAGCTGATATAAATCCTACATCATCAGCTGTAGAACCAAATTCCCATCCGACATTCCAGGCAGCAGAGATACCTTCTGGATAACACACAGCAAAATTCTCACGATCAGCAACCGTATTCATAAACGAATACAACTGTTGTTGTGGTGCGTTGGATCCGAATCCATGTAGATTGAAAACTAATGGCGCAGGATTTGATGCCGAATTATTGGCTGGCAATCGTAAGATGTAGCTTCGAATTACTCCATTGTGTCTAATTGTATCTGTTATGGTGGTCTGTGCATGAAGTGACACCGTAATAAGTATCAGACAAATAGAAATATGACTACGAAGATTGTAAAATTGATTCATTATTGTAAATTTTTTATGTGATAAGCGTTTTAACAGCAAAATGTAAATATAGATTTGCGATTTGACTAAAATAACAAAGATGCATGATAGAAAATATCGCAATTAAAATCACTATCTAGTTTTTACATCTCTGGCTAAGGATACAAAAAACTGAATATCAAGCTTAAATTTACAATATTGTTCTCAAAAAAATAAAAAAAATCTGAAATCCGCAACAGTCCACACTTCGGAAACCTTTACTCCACCGTCACAACCCCAAAAACTTGCTTGTTGCCTAGTGACATTAATTTTCTTTTTTGACCTTGAATAAAATATCTGTTTGGCCCTATTTGAGCGACTTGCTTAGGTAATAGAACACAGTCTGTATCATTGTGCGAAAATATCTCCTGCCTTTTAAATTTTCCAGATTTATCGATGGTCGTCAAAGTTCCCACGAAGTCATTTATGTTGGAGACTACCCTAGGTTTTGAGCCAATCGGTTTTTTGTAATTATCTTCATCCTCATTATAAAATATATACATGCGCTCCGCATCCTTAAATGAAGTATGAGAAAGATATAAATCGGTTTCTCCGTACTGCTGGTTTTTAGGTAAGATATTGAGATCTTCTATTTCTCCCGTATTTGAAATGTTGATGATGATAATTTCTTCACTATAGAATACTGTACGCTGTGTTCTATTCGCCCAGTACGTGACAAAATAATTGGGTTCGATAGACAAGAAAACGCTCCCGTCTGCTATGATCTCAAAATTTCTAAATGTAAATTCGTCGTTAATTCCCTCTTCACCAGATCTATCTTTTTCAGTATTTTTTTTGCCGAGTTTTGCTAGATCACTTTCGGAAAAAGACCTTTTAACAGATTGAGTAACTACGCCATCGACTATTTTCATAAAAAATATACCGTGATTGACACCATTTTTTGAATTTGAGTACAAACCTATACAATACAACTCGTCATCATTATAAAATTTAATGTTGGCTGAGTTGATAAAAGAATTATCAAGCTTCAGTTGAATTTTTCTAGCCGGGGTTTGATCGTCTTTGAAGCTTACCATCTGTATGTCGTAGGCTGGCATACTTTTTTTAGATTCTTTGACCTTGTCTTCGTATACTTTATATAGAAAAAAAGCTTCGTTTTTACCATTGACAGCAGATGACAACAATTTGGTCTGGCGCTCGGTGGATGTGAACTTGATGGTCTTGCTGTATGCTGTTTGTAATGACGTGTCTGATATTGAAAAATAGGCTTGATATGGCTCATTTCTACTGTCATTGTCCGATTGAGCTATAAAAAGTAACTTGGTTGTGTCTGTATTAAACACCCATGATGATACTGGTATCTCCCTGCGACTTTCAACAGTAAATTTTGCTAATTTCTTTGTTTTTCCGCCTTGCCCTTTAAGCGAAACTGGTGTGATTTGGTAAGTAATGGATTCTGCTTTTTTATCATAATCTGCTGTACACCAAGCGATTTTGTTTTTAAACCAAAAAACGCCTTGGTGATATACATTTTTTTCAGTTGTCTTAAACTCGACTGACTTATCCAGATCAAGATTATCGTCCAAGATCATCAAGCTGTGAACCGATTTACTACTAAATAGACCACTGTAGGAAGATGCCCAAAG
>JANMMV010000458.1:0-5544 GCA_031373565.1 Saprospiraceae bacterium | reverse complement strand
CTTCCCTGCTAATGGACTTACAATGATGACGATTTTTTTCCCTAAGGAGAAGTTAGCATAGATCGCATTGAGAAGTAATAAGAGAGGCTTTGTCTAAAAGACAGTTATCTGAAATGTAGATGTCAATTTAGACTTTAATCTTTCCCTTTCTAAAGAAAAACTCATTTTCACAAATCCAAAACATCTCCCACACTCGTAGGTAGATCAACAAACCTATTATTTACATTTAAATCACAAAAAAATGACACTTAGATTCATCAAAAAAATTAAGATTCTACAATTTGCACTACTTCTTAGTATTGTTTATTGTAGCTGTACCTCTAACAATGCTGCGACTACTGCTGATGTCAACGATTCGATCCCTACATTATTAGACAGAAATGAAAATCTTCGCATGGGCAAAGAATGGGATGATGTTGCGAACCAGTATCAAAAATTAAAATTGGCAATTATCAAGGATGCTGATGATCATGAGTCAAAGATCAAATTAGCTCAATTGTTTATCAGAGAAGCACGTGTGACCGGCGAACACGGGCATTATTACAATGCTGCGTTGACGATGACGGATCAGATTTTGGCTAGTAAGCCTAAGGATCAGAATTTTATCTTCTTGGCTCTATTGACAAAGGGTGGTGTACAACTTTCTCATCACGATTTTAAAGGTGCGTTGGTTACTGGAAATCAAGCTTTGGCACTCAATCCTAACAATCCGCAGATCTATGGGGTGCTTGTGGATGCAAACGTCGAACTAGGTAATTATAAGGAAGCGGTCGTCCTTGCTGATAGAATGATTGCGCTCAAACCAGATCTTAGATCTTATGCTAGAATATCTTACTTGAGAGAGATTCACGGTGAAGTGCCTGAAGCTATGAAGGCAATGTCGATGGCTATCTCATCTGGAATCCCAGGCTATGAAGATACTGCATGGGCGATGTTGACCTATGCGCAATTAAAAGAGATGTACAACAAGAATAAAGAAGCCAAAATGCTGTACGAGGAGATCCTTGCGCAGCGACCTAATTATCCATTTGCTGTAGCTGGATTAGGAAAAATTGAACTCAAAAATAAGAACTACACTACAGCAATTGCTTTGACTTCGGAAGCGATCAAAACGATTCCTGAAGTTGGATTTTATACACAGCTTTTAGATATCTATAAGGAAACTGGCGATAGTTCTGCTTTTAATAAGACGCTTAAAGATGTGTGGGTTATGCTCGAAGATGACGAAAAAAGTGGTCATAATATGAATCTAGAATACGCTCACATTTTTCTAGATCTTGTTGGTGAGCCAGCAAAAGCACTAGAATATGCCCAAAAGGAATACAACATCAGACCCAAAAACATCGACGTAAATCTGATGATGGCCAATATTTACAAGAAGTTGAATAATGAACAGAAATACAGTCAACACTTAGCCGTCGCCAAATCTACTAATTCTAAAAAGCCGGATCTAGCTGCTAGCATTTAGCATTTAGCTTTTAGCTGTTAGCCTATAGCTTTTAGCCTTTAGCTGTTAGCATTTAACTGTTAGCATTTAGCTTTTAGCTATTAGCTTTTAGCTTTTAGCTTTTTGCGATTCGCTTGTAGCCCGCTTAAAGCTAATCGCTCACTACGCATAGCTGACAGCCAACTCAATCGCACATAACAATTTTTTTTGCCCGTTGTGGGCATCCCAACTGCACATGCTGGTTGGGCTTAACCTTTATTTTTTAAATAATTAAAACCATGATGACAAAGTTTTACAAAATGGCCACGCAAATTGCAAGATATTGTAGGCCAAAACACATCTCAGCCGTGATTATTTTGGCATTTTTTGCCATGACAGCGCGTGCTTCGAGTCACAGAGAAGCGCCACTGATCGCTAGTGATCCATTGGCTGACAACACAGATTTGTATGCATTTCGTAGTCCCGATGATCCCAACATGATCACGATTATCGCGAACTACATTCCCGGAGAATTACCGTATGGTGGACCGAATTATTACACATTTGGCAAAAACATCCGATATGAAATCCATGTCGACAATGATGCTTCCAAGCCAGGAGATGAGATCACGTACCGATTTACTTTCAATCAGATCAATGAAGATCCTACGACATTTTTCAACATCAGATTGGGTAAACAAAACCTAAAAACAACGTACACATTGGAAAGAAGTATCGATCGTGGATTGAGTTTTCAAGTGATCGTACAGAATGGTGTTGTGCCGCCTGCTAATATCGGACCAAGATCTATTGAGTCTGGTGCTGGTATGAATGCCTCATATTCAAGTATTTTTAATGCAGCCATTACGACGGCAACAACTGGTGAAAAAGTATTTGCTGGACCAGTTGACGATCCATTTTTTGTGGATCTAGGAGGTATTTTTGATTTAGGAAATGCACCACGTCAAGGGGAGAAATCAAGAGACGGACTAGGTAAGTATAATGTGCACACATTAGCTATCCAAGTTCCTATCGCGACACTACTGAAATCTGGCGCTCCAGCCGTGCCTACGAGTATATTGGATGCTGACTATGTAATCGGAGTATGGGCTTCGGCAAGTCGTCCAGCGATCAAAACCTTGACTACTAGTGATCAAGAGACTTATGCAGGTGACTGGGTTCAGGTATCCCGTTTAGGAATGCCATTGACAAACGAGGCTGTTATTCCAATCGGTGACAAAGATTACTGGAATAGAATTACGCCATATGATGAGATCACAGATACAAGATTGGACAAACATTTTTTCAACCCTGAGTTGGCATTGTATATGGATGATGCTAAATTTGGTGGTGCAGTGCCAGCGCTTGCGGCATTGAGAATTCAAAAGAAATCATTGGGTGCTTTTGACTTTAGCAATGGTGCTGACGGATTGTATGGTTTGAAAGGCAATCCAGCTTTGGCAGGAACAGCTCTCGACGATGCTGTTTTCGGTACACTATTATTGCCTGGACCAGGGATGCCAAGATCGGTAGATTTATGGCCAGCTTACCACACAGGAGTTCCTAATGTGATCCCATACCAATTGGCAACAGGCAAAGGTGGAAATCCATTAGCTGCTGGTAAGCCTTTTGTAAACAACTTCTTACCTAACGGTGGAGATATGTTGAGACTCAATATGGCAGTGACGCCAACACCCAGAAATCATCCTAATTTTAGTTCTCTAGGATTGATTCAAGCAGCTGCTATCGGATTGACGGTCGCTCCTTTTAATACTAACAAAGATCTCGAGTGGATACCGAATATGGATGGTTTTCCAAATGGTAGAAGACTGGAAGATGATGTTACATTGATAGAATTGCAAGCCGTTTCTGGCGCAGTCCTTGCTGCCGTAGGATTGTGGTACGATGATTACAACCCGACAACAAGTCCTAGTCCTGTGACACCGCAATTGCTCAATGTGCTCACATTCTCCACAGGCGTGGCAAAGAATGATAAGCCTTTTAGCGCAAGCTTCCCTTATGTGGCTATGCCTTGGCGTGGAACAGAATTGGGACAATAATTTATCACAAATTAATAAAATCAAAATCATGATTAATAAAATGAACATTCAAAAATATCTTACGGCGGTTTTGCTATTATGCATGCTAGCCATCGGAAATAAAATGCTGGCTTCGAGCCACCGGGAAGCGCCACTAATTTCAAGTGATCCATTAGCTGATAACGTGGATTTGTATGCTTTCAGAAGTCCTGACAATCCAGATATGGTAACGCTTATCGCGACTTATGTACCATTACAATTGCCACAAGGCGGCCCAAATTACTACTCTTTTGGCGAAAACATCAGGTATGAAGTACATGTAGATAATGATGCATCTAAGCCTGGTGACGAGATCGTTTACAGGTTTACATTTAATGTGGTCAATGAAGATCCCACGACGTTTTTCAATATCAGATTAGGAAAACAAAATCAAAAGACGACTTACACACTAGAAAGAAGTATCGATCGTGGTGTTAGTTTTCAAACTATTGTAACGAATGGAGTAGTGCCACCAAACAATATCGGTGATAGATCGATCATGGGTGGTGCTGGACTTAATACGACATATACTGCATTGTTCAATGGTGGAATTACAACCGCTACGACGGGCGAAAAAATCTTTGCAGGTCCTACTGACGATCCGTTTTTTGTTGATCTAGGCGGTATTTTTGATTTGGGAGACTCTCCACGCCAAGGTGGTGGAACCTCAGTGGATGGATTGGCTTGCTACAATGTAAGTGCGATCGCTATCCAAGTGCCTATTTCTGTATTGAAAAAAGTAAGTGCAACAGCGCAACCAGCTAATATTTTGGATGGTGATTATGTGATCGGTGTATGGGCTTCGGCGAGTAGACAATCAGTTACAACGCTTTCCGCTACCAATGATCCCACCTATGGTGGTGATTGGGTACAAGTTTCAAGATTAGGTATGCCGTTGACAAATGAAGCGGTTATTCCGATCGGTCAAAAAGATTTTTGGAATAGCATCACGCCATATGACGAGATCAGCGAGACGACGTTGGACAAGTATTTCTTCAATCCAGAGTTGGCTTTATACATGGATGATGCGCAGTTTGGTGGCGCGGTTCCAGCATTCGGACCACTTCGTATACAGAAAAAATCGCTTGGCGCTTTCAATTTTAGCAATGGCGGTGACGGATTATATGGTCTCAAAGGCAATCCAGCATTGGCGGGAACGGCACTTGACGATGCAGTTTTCGGTACTTTATTGTTGCCTGGCCCAGGGATGCCTAGATCGGTTGATTTATGGCCAGCTTTCCATACAGGAGTTCCTAATGTGATTCCTTACCAATTGGCTACAGGTAAAGGTGGCAATCCACTCGCTGCTGGTAAGCCTTTTGTCAATAACTTCTTACCTAATGGGGGAGATATGTTGAGACTCAATATGGCTGTGCCACCAACACCTAGAAATGACCCTAATTTCAGCTCATTGGGATTGATCCAAGCGGCTGCAATAGGTCTGACAGTGGCACCATTTAATACAAATAAAAACCTTGAATTCATTCCGAATATGGATGGATTTCCAAATGGTAGAAGACTTGAAGATGACGTAACTCGCATCGAATTACAAGCAGTTGGTGGAGCGGTATTGGCAGCAGTAGGATTGTGGTATGATGATTACGATCCAGCGACGAGTCCAAGCCCTGTGACTCAACAATTGCTCAATGTATTGACATACACGACTGGTGTTGAAAATAATGATTTGGCGTTTAGTGGTAGTTTCCCATACCTAGCTCAGCCACATAGTGGGACAGGGAATTGTAGCGGTACCGTGATCGTCAAACAACCAGATATCGCGGTGATTGATCCAGGTTTTGGCAAAAATATATTGATCGCATCTCGTATGAATGGCGGAAATTCTGTACCTGCAGTCACGACCAAAGGTATAGGTGTAGCTACAGTTACATTTAGTGATGATTATACCAAAGCGACGATCAACAAATACGCCGAACGTGCCGCCGAACGTGTGGCCGAGCAGCGCGCGGCGCGCCACGCCGGGGCAATTGATCCGCCGCGAGCCTGAGCATTTGAGGGTAGTCGGCGCAACGCGCCGACCGC
>JANMMV010000455.1:0-1766 GCA_031373565.1 Saprospiraceae bacterium | reverse complement strand
GACCTAAAAGCGGGTGAAAAAATTATTGCGCACACTTCTGATGATAAAAATCTTGGCGATCTGATTATATCACTTGAGTATGTACAAAAAGATGCACACAATTGGGATCACAGCTTTACGCAGCACCTTGATTTTATGTTGGTTCACGGCATTTGCCATCTCTTAGGTTACGATCATATTGAAGATAGTGATTATGAAGTTATGAAAAAACAAGAAGCAAAGCTTTTAGAGGTTATACATCAATGAAGCAACAAGTATACCTTCACCTCATAACGCTATATATTTTATTAAGCGGATCTTGTACTTTTTCTATGGATAAAGTCACCTTTGGTGTCGATTTATGCTTTTCTGAAACAAATGAGTATGTAAAGCTTACTGTTTTTGCCCCCGTGTTAAAACGTATAGGTATAAATATCACCTATACTCTCACCAACAAAAATCTAAACATCCTAAGAAAAGATAATTTTACTGTATCGCTTGCTCCTGTACCCGCAGATAATTTTAAAGATAGCGTTGTAAACACTATCTTAGCGCAACAAAGTCAAAAATTTATTACTCGCGCAGTACAGTCAATTCCAAAAGATCCTAAACAACATAAAGCAACAATATATCAATTGTTATTAGAACACAAACCATATTTACAAAACCTTGAGGGTCAGTTATATCATCCAAATCAACTTGTTCAATCATCTTACAAACAAAAGACAAAAGAATTACTTGATATAATTACTCTATTGGAAAATGATGAAAATGTTTATAAAACGATTATTCAACCTTCGTAAATATACGCAAGTTGTATTTTTGCTTGGAATATTCTTTTATGGCTTTGATAATATGGGTAGGAATCCCAGAATATACAATCGAAACATCAATAATATCCCTAGGAGATTGCATCCTATAGTTCAAGTGCCAAATCAAAACGAGGCTATATTGGCAATTCTAATAGCATTTGCTTTAGCTCGAAATAACCATCTTCCAGCAGCTCCTGAAATTGTAGAAATTCCCGTCATATATAATCAAAATCATATTGATTTGCCTCAAGCAAATGCAAATCTAGCACTTGTGCCTTTTGCAAATAATTGGGGCAATAAACATGGCATTCCTTTATCGCCTTCTGTAAAGCCAGCACTTGATTCTGTGATACAAAAAATGAATAGTAATGCTATCACGGATGAAAGTAACCTTAATAAAACGGTTGAAAGTATATTTTTAGCTGATTATCAATTAATTTCATCTTTTTTGAATGAACATCAACCTTATCATCATCCTGACATAATAAATGATTTAAAGAAAAACTTTCTTATTAAGTGGCACCCGGATAAAGCAAAACAAAAAGGTCTATCTGATATTGTCTTGAAAAGTTTTATATCTACCTTTGATGATTTATGTATGGCGCCAGAAGAAAATATTACTGCTTTTCAGGCATTTAAAACATGTTGCTCGGCTATGACAAATAAAAATATTTGGTTAAGGAGTTTAGAAATTATAGATCCTACAAATCTTACTAAAACTAGTGAGATTTTTGGTGGATATATGTTGGGTCAACAATTAGGTTATAAGTTTTGGCAACGCTGTAATAATTCGCAACCCAACCCAGAAGATATCAAATTAATTGAGAAACTTTATGTTACACACAAAGAAAAACTTCAAACTTTAATTCCTCACATGACAGAAGAACAAAAAAATCGTTGCAAAAAATTTTTTATTTAAGAGGCTTATATGATTTTATATAAAAAAATATTATGTATCTTGATCTGTTTCAGTTC
>JANMMV010000442.1:0-2924 GCA_031373565.1 Saprospiraceae bacterium | reverse complement strand
ACCGGTATTACCTTGCGCGTCGCTCGCTGTCCACACACGTTTGATCCTTCTGTCCACTGGTGTAAAGCAACTACCTGCGATGACTTGATCGACGTACCGCAAAGTGACGTCGCTACATGCATCCCAATTTTTGACAATCATATTACCGTTGATGATGGTATCTATGTAAGCCATAGCTGGAAAGGGCCACCCAAGACTATCGGGAAGAATAGATTTGATACAATCTATGGTATCATTTCGACAATTGAAGATAGGTGGGTAGTAATCCTTGACCGTTAGTTTTCCCCAGCAAAAATTAGAAGTACAGCTGTGCCCTAACTTGTAGGTAAGTTCTTGATTAAGATGCGTTCTATTGACGGTATTGTTGGGAATTGCAAGGCCGTTTTTGTCATAAACAGTCAAAACATACAGGCTAAAAGGCTGCTGTGGATTAGGAACAAGCATCGACACTTCTATCTTCTGCATACACAATTCATTGAGAGATATACTCAAATTAGTTGAGCAAACGATGGGCGGTGCAGCAGTAAAAGTGACTTTCACTTCATCCTGTACGCGTTCATTTGGATTGACCGTTGAAGGATCAGCAATCAACAAAAGCCGATAAAAACCTAATTGGCGATCGTTAGGCCCTGGTGTGTAAGAAGTAGTAGTAGAAAAACGTCCTGACGTGTTATTTGATGGAGAAAATTTTCCATCACCGAGTGTTATCCAATCACCATTGGTTACATTGTCACCTGAGATTGTGGCATTAAGAGAAGAAATTTGAAGATTTTGATTAATACAGGTATAAGTATCGGTTCCTGCAAATACAGTCACGGCACTTGGTGGAGATGCCACAAATAGCTGATTTGCAAGTAAGTATGTACTTACAAACAGAGAGCTAAGAGCGCCTATATACCAGACTAATTTCAATATAATAAGATTTTACACAATCTATGCAAACCACTTTAACAGCGAAATACATATTACATATTATTCTAATGCAATAATTATACCAATGATGTTAAGTTAGTAACCTCGTCGGCTTCCGAAACCTATAAGGTTTGTGGTTCTCAATCTATTTATCGCTTTACATTACCGCAAAGTGGTGAATATTGAAATTACGAAATGTCACCCCATCCATCAGATACCAAGTTTCAGTTATTCCAATTTCCAATTACAAATCCCTAATGTTCTCCCGTAAGGGAAATCACCCAAATTACGTTTTAGCGATTGCAAATCTTTCATATGAACTAGATAATACCTAGCTTTACGAAATAATTCATTACTACCTTAATAATCATTCAAATACTTTACAAAATGAAAGGTTTAGGATTACTATTCTCTTTAAGTTTCTGTTCCTTCGTAGCCATCTCGCAACCATACACAGACTATATCGGTGCTGGACATAGCAAAGGAATTGTCGTCACTTCTTCCAGTAATCAACAGCGGCCCGACTGGATATCATATGCTTCTGGTGATAAGACGCTCTCAGGAGTAGGGCTAGAAGGAAAACGTAGTGAAGCGGCAAGATTTCTATCGCAAGCTGCCTTTGGAGCAAATGAACAAGAAATCTCATATGCAGCCGCAAAGGGCATAGAACCTTGGATTGATGAGCAATTTACCTTACCACTTTATGACTACTATACTAGTTCAGAAGCCTATGTAGAATATCTAAAAAACTACTATCTAGACCAAGGAGTTGATAGTTCTGAAATAAACTTCACACCAAACTGGACCCACTGGAGGTACGCTTATTGGAACAATACGGTTTATGGCAAAGATCAGTTGAGACAACGAATGGCATTTGCATTGAGTCAAATACTTGTTATCTCAGATGAAAGTATAGGGTCAGCGGACGCATTGGCTGGCTATTACAATTTGTTATCACGACACGCATTCGGCAACTATAGAGATCTTTTACTGGATGTAGCACTTAATCCCGCAATGGGTTATTATCTTAGCCATCTCAATAATCCGCGAGAAATTCCCGAAGAAAACATTCATCCTGATCAGAATTTTGCGCGTGAAATCATGCAACTCTTCAGTATTGGTCTATTCCAACTCAATAATGATGGAAGTAAAATACTTGATAATGCCGGGAAACAGATTCCTACCTATAATAATGACCAAATAGCCGAAATGGCAAAGATTTTCACTGGATTGGGTATCGGTGCGGTACAACCAGAAATGGGAGACTTGTATTTTGGCCGAGGTATCTATGGATCTGACATGCGTGTGCCGATGATCATGTACGAAGATTGGCATCAACAAGGGCCAAAAGTATTACTTGGCGGCCTAACGATTCCCGCAGGTCAATCAGGGATGAAAGACATAGAGGACGCAGTTGATATGTTATTTAACCACCCTTCATGTCCACCATTCATCAGTAGGCAATTAATACAGCGTTTTGTTAAGTCTAATCCCAGTCCCGCTTTTATAGCAAGAGTGGCTAGTAAATTTCAAAATGACGGTACTGGTGTCCGGGGCAATCTTCAAGCAGTTATAAAAGCTATTTTGTTGGACCCTGAAGCACGAAATTGCGAAACACTTAGTGATCCTATGGGCGGCAAATTGTCTGAGCCAACCTTACGTCAAAGTCGATTATTCAAAAATCTAGGCTTGAAAAATGAAAGTGATATTTTTATTAACCACTCCAATTATTACGCGGAGCTTACTGGACAACATCCGCTTTCTGCACCAAGTGTTTTTAACTTCTTCACACCTGATAATAACCCCGGCGGCGAAATCTCAGCAATGGGATTAGTAGGTCCTGAATTTCAGATCTTGAATAGTTTAACAGTCATATATTATCCTAATTTAGTAAAGTCCGCCATCTTCTATGAAAATATCGTTGATAACTGGGAGGAAGGACCATTTGATTCTTATAGTAATGCAGCTCAATTGTTTTCATTAGCATCTGACGATGAAGTTTTGATCAATAA
>JANMMV010000417.1:0-7633 GCA_031373565.1 Saprospiraceae bacterium | reverse complement strand
TCGGATATAACCTTCATACTTCATGCTCACTTCTGCAATCGTAATTGTTTCGTCGTCAAATGCAGATAGGAAGGTGTCGATATCTTTTAACTCGCGGCGAATATCGGTCATCTCAATATTGGGACGAGATAGAACGGTTCGCGCCTTGACTTTTTGCTTCAGTGGTGACGATTCTATAGATTCTAAAAATCCATTAATAACTTCTGGGTCAACACTCGTGTTGTCAAAAAATCTTTCTATGGTTTTGGCATCTTCGATTTTCTTTTCTACCCGAAGCATACGATCTTCGAGACCAAGCATTCCTAGCTTATGAGCAATCGGCGTCAACCGGATATCAGCGTTGTCTTGACGCAACAAAATGCGATACTCAGCTCTTGAAGTAAACATTCGATAAGGCTCATCTGTACCCTTATTGACTAAGTCATCAATAAGAACGCCGATGTACGCCTCAGAACGTTTGAGCACAAATGGCTCCAACTCATTTATCGCTTGATGCGCATTGATACCAGCCATGAGACCTTGACAAGCTGCTTCTTCATAGCCTGTGGTACCATTGATCTGGCCTGCAAAAAACAAGTTTTTAACTAGTTTGGTCTCAAGGCCCATCGTGAGTTGTGTCGGTGGAAAATAGTCGTATTCGATCGCATATCCTGGGCGGAACATCTTCATATTCTCAAATCCTGGGACCTTCCTCAAGGCATTATATTGCACGTCTTCAGGGAGCGATGATGAGAATCCATTGACATAGATCTCACAAGTATCCCAACCTTCAGGTTCTACAAATAGTTGGTGTCTATCTTTATCCGCAAAACGATTGATCTTGTCTTCTATCGATGGGCAATATCGAGGACCTAGTCCCTGAATGCGACCATTGAACATGGGAGATCTATCAAAACCTTCTTTGAGTGCTTGATGTACATCTTCACTCGTGTACGTCACATGGCAAGGTAGTTGTTTAGGAATGGTCGGTGTATCAGTGTAGGAAAATTTGCCTACTTTTTCATCTCCGGGTTGGAGCTCCATTTTTGAGTAATCGAGAGACCTACCATCTATACGTGGTGGTGTACCAGTCTTCATACGACCTGATTCAAAACCCAATTGGAGTAGTTGTTCAGTTATACCGGTTGCGGATTTTTCACCCGCTCGCCCGCCACCAAATTGTTTCTCTCCGATGTGGATCAGACCATTCAAAAACGTACCATTTGTGAGCACAACAGAATCAGACTCTATCTCAAGTCCAAGGGATGTCATAACCCCTCTGCAGACACCATTTTTGACAATAATACTTGGCACTGTCTCCTGCCAAAAATCAATATTGGGATGTGATTCTAACATTGATCGCCACTTGGCCGCAAACATCATGCGGTCATTTTGTGCCCTAGGACTCCACATGGCAGGACCTTTCGACATATTGAGCATGCGAAACTGCACCATTGAGTAGTCTGTTACGATACCCGAATATCCACCTAAGGCATCGACTTCACGTACGATTTGCCCTTTGGCAACACCACCCATAGCAGGATTGCACGACATCTGAGCGATCGTATTCATGTTCATGGTCACGAGAAGGACTTTCGAACCCATATTGGCGGCAGCTACAGCAGCTTCGCAGCCTGCATGTCCGGCGCCCACAACTATTACATTATACTTTGGAAACATGGCGCAAAAGTAACTCAAAAAGTCCAATATTGGGAGTTATTGACAATTTGTTGTGATCTTGGTGTAAGAGGACTACCATAACATTTAATTGTTTGACTATATGACGTTGCGCAAGACAATAATGTTCTACTAAATGGGATTTAGAAGATTTAGGCACTAAGCTAATGGATAATAGAAATGACAATAAGTCGCTTGCATTCTTTTGTACCGTTAAAGGATTAATTATTTTTTATTAAATGACTGAAAGACAAGTATTTATATAGCTTATTTGTTTTGCTTAACAGTACTTTAACTCCAGTCATCTAACATTATTCTACGTTTTAAAGTAACTTTGTGTTTTTAATTTTCTTATGAGAGGATTGTTTTTTATTATATTTATCATTTTCGGAAGCTGGTTATCTACTTTTCAGATAAATGATAACGTACATATTAGTAGAGCTAAATCTACGGAGTCCGCTCATTTTTCTAATACATTTCAGTGTAACTCAAATATCTATGAGGTCGTAGAAATTGCGGAAGATATACCGGAAGATATTGATGATGATGAAAATGAATTAACTACCAAGTATTTTGCCCTTGATTGTGTACCTACTTGTCAGGTTTTTGACCAAAAAACGATGACTACAATTCGTGTATGCAATAAAGAACTAAAACCTACACAAGCGCTGTATATACTATACGATTGCGCTAAAGATTACTTATCCTAATTATTATTTGATTTTTGTTGCTTAGCGTTTTCTAAGCCCACAAAAAAAAACATTCTTCTTTTCGGATTGTGCGTTCACTTTTTTGTGCCACTCTTCGCTAGAAATTTTCATTTCAAAAAATAATAATCATGGAAAATAATAATAAATCCCTGCCTTTAGATGGGCTTGCAGGTCTTAAACAAAATTTTATTGCCGACCTTTTGTCGGGTTTTACAGTGTTTTTATTGGCTTTGCCATTGAGTCTTGGTATAGCAAAAGCTTCAGAATTTCCGCCCATAATGGGCTTACTTACTGCCGTTATCGGTGGTATGGTTGTTAGTTTCTTTGCAGGTTCTAAATTGACCATCAAAGGTCCTGCTGCTGGTCTGATCGTCATAGTCGCTGGTGCCGTCACTGATATGGGTGGTGGTGAAGTAGGTTGGCATTTAGCGTTAGGTGCAATGGTTGTGTCAGGAGTTATACAAATCCTTTTTGGATTATTGAAGTTTGGCAAACTTGTTGATTTTTTTCCTATCTCCGCTATTCATGGTATGCTAGCAGCAATAGGTATAATTATCATCGTCAAACAGATTCCTGTCCTACTTGACATCAATCCTGCTTTAACAAAAGGCAAAGGACCATTCGCCTTAATGGCCGAAGTACCATATTACATCTCACATCTTGATCCTAGGGCTACGCTTATTGGTTTAGTAAGTTTTGGAATCATGATGCTATGGCCTATGCTCAAGAGTGTAAATCTTAAGAAAATACCCGCTCCCCTAGTCGTTCTACTTATAGCGATCCCTGCGGAATTACTGATGGATTTTCAACATACTGAGCCGACTTATGCACTCGTACATGTGGGAAATTTTTTGGAGAGTATTAAATGGAATGTTGATTTCGGTGGTATGGCTCATCCGGGTATGTTTATTAAATATGTCGTCATGTTTGCACTTGTCGGGAGTCTCGAAAGTCTATTGACGGTCAAAGCCATTGATTTGCAGGATCCTTACCATCGAAAATCTAATGCCAACAAAGACTTGATAGCTGTGGGTATTGGTAATACGATAGCTTCTGTTTTCGGTGGGATGCCCATGATCTCAGAAGTCGCTCGTAGTAGTTCGAATGTTGCAAATGGTGCTCAGACTCGATGGGCCAATTTTTTTCACGGTGCATTTATTTTATTATTCCTATTATTCGCGACGCCTATTATCGAGCTTATTCCCAATACTGCCCTAGCTGCAATGCTTCTCACGGTAGGAATTAGATTGGCTCACCCAAAAGAATTTATTCATACTTACAAAATTGGACCAGAACAGCTGGCTATCTTTGTGACTACGATCTTTTTTACATTATTCGAAGATTTGTTGATCGGAATAGCGGCTGGAATCTTACTTAAACTTATTTTTCACCTAGGCAGAGGGGCATCTTTGAAATCATTATTCAAGGCAAATGCGGATGTCATTATCAACGACAATGATTGCGATATTTATATCAATGATGCTGCATTGTTTTCTAATTACTTAGGTATCAAGAAAAAATTGGATTCTATTCCGGATGGGCTAAATGTTAAAGTTGACCTCACTAATACAAAATTAGTAGATCACTCTGTGATGGAGAGTCTTAACCATTTCAAGCATGATTATGAAATTAGAGGTGGCACGTTCAATATCTTTGGTTTAGATGAACATAAGGCTGTGTCATCTCATAAATTTTCTGCTCAACGTAAAAAGGCACAAAATAATTAATACAATCCCATGAAAAATACACATTTTGATAAAGCGCATTTGATCCATGATCTTAAGCATTATCTACCTTCTCAAACACCATTAAAGGACTTTATACATCATAATTCACTTCACGCCTTTCAACAGCAGAAGTTTTTTGATGCCATTTTTTCGGCTTCCAAGATATTCGGTATCAAAGCGACTTTTCATGTAAATGAGTATCGTAAATTATACACTATAGGTAGAATACGTGAGGACATTATTTCGAATGTAATCAAAACTAAAAATCTGGATGCTGCCAGTTGGAAACAAAAGATGTTGGCAGAAAAATACAATTCAGATACTGAAATCAGGGTCGGTACAACAAGATCAAAATGGCAACAAAGGTTGGTTGTCGATCTTGATGACAAAGTACAGCCACTGCTTTTCAGAATCATCTGTAGTTACTTAGACCAAGGAATTTCATTATGGCATTTCCCTAAAGAAGACATGGGTTTGATAGCAGCCATTCGATATCTCGAAAACAACAGTTTTACAAGTTTTTTCAGTTCTGCTACAGTAAGAAATATTATCAAAGACCCGAATTTATGTACTATTGAGGAACTACTCAAACGTGTAGTAGGAAACGAAGCTCACTTCCATAATTATGTTTTTGACCAACAGTTTGCGCACAAAGGTTGGAGTGGACTTGTGTCGGCAGTGGAAACCAGCCCTGATACGCTCTTGTATCCCAAAAAAGTGCATTTAGAAGATTTTATTATCTTAGAATTGTTGCTAGAATTGGATACTTTGGAGAATAATCTAGGAAAAAATTTTGAGCCGTTATACGACGAACATGCTCCGGCACCTCTTGATTATTTCAAAAAGATAGACAATGAAGAGTACCATACAGTATTGGAGCTTTGGCAGTTGGCTTTTGAATGGACATATTATGACGATGTACTCTCAGCTTTAAGGCATAATATCCAACAAGGCAGTAGTATTGTCGATACTCAGAAAAGTTTTCAAGCCATTTTTTGTATAGATGAGCGTGAATGCTCTCTCAGAAGGAGCATTGAAGACGTAGATTTGCTTTGTGAAACGCTAGGTTGTCCTGGGTTTTTCGGTGTAGAGTTTTATTTTCAACCGCACAACGGCAAGTTTTACGAAAAGTTATGCCCAGCTCCGGTCACACCTAAGTACTTGATCAAAGAAACTGGCGTCACTACAGATAGAGCGCATGATTTCTTTTATACTCAGAAAACACATACTTTTTTTAGGGGTTTTTTGGCATCTTTATCTCTAGGTTTTTTTGCTGCATACAAATTAGTCGATAATATTTTCAATCCTAAAATGAGTCCTGCCATTTCGAATGCTTTTGCGCATATGAATTTGTCGGGCTCGCTTACGATCGAAAACAAAGACATAAATGACAGGGAAAATGGCCTTCAAATAGGATTTACAGTCGAGGAGATGGCCAATAGGGTAGAAGGCTTGTTACGAGGAATCGGTTTCAATAAAAATTTCGCTCCCTTGGTTTATATAGTTGCACATGGTTCTAGTAGTGCAAATAATCCACATCACGGTGCGCACGACTGCGGTGCATGCAGTGGTCGCCCAGGATCCGTCAATGCTAGGGTTTTTGCCTTTATGGCTAATCATGTGAAAGTTAGAGCCGAATTGGCCAAAAGGGATTTTTTGATTCCCAATGACACAGTTTTTATCGGCGCACTACACGATACAGCGAGTGATGAGATGGCATTCTACGACGAAGAGATCATACCGAATATGCTTCTATCGGCACACCTAGTAAATAAAGAGAATTTTGAAAAAGCCCTTGACCTAAATGCTAAAGAGCGATCAAGAAGATTCTCGTCGATCGACACTAGCAAGGATATCAAACATGTTAGAAACGAAATTCGTAAGAGATCTGTATCATTATTTGAGCCGCGCCCTGAACTAGGACATGGTACCAATGCACTGTGTTTTGTAGGATCTAGGTCGCTTACGAAAGGTATTTTTCTTGATAGGCGAGCGTTCATGAATTCTTACGATTATCGCACAGATCCCGATGGCAAATTGCTTCTCAATGTGATCCGACCGCTGCCGATCGTATGTGGTGGTATCAATTTAGAGTATTATTTTTTGAGAGTAGATAATTATAAGATGGGTGCTGGTACTAAGTTGCCTCACAATGTGATGGGACTCATAGGCGTAGCCAATAGTAGTGATGGCGATCTTAGAGCGGGACTACCATTGCAAATGATAGAAGTTCATGATCCTGTTCGCTTAATGATATTGGTAGAGCATAGGCCCGAAGTAATACTTAAAGTGATCCAATCGGACCCTGCATTGTATGAATGGTTTGAAAATGAATGGGTACATATCACTGCAATAGATCCCGACACAAATGAGTTTTATTATTTTGCCAATGGTAAATTTGTCCATTATTTGACGACAGACCTGAACGTCAAATTTACATCAAGTGTCAATAGTTTGATCGAAACGTCAAAAGAAATGGTCACAAATCATATCGTTGATGCAACTAAAGAAAATCTCCCTATTTACGTCATCAAAAACGAAGAATAATGAATCCACAAATAATTTTAATATTTTTACTATTGCCTATCATCGGTTTATTATTGACATTTTTTGTTGATAACAAACATGAGCGATTTATCTCAACATCTACATTAATAGTCTGCTGGGCTCATTTTGGTTTTTTCTTAATATATACTGCATTATGGGCAAGACAAGGATTTGATTCATCCATTGTTGAGGGCCCAGTTCTATACAAAACGGCACATTCAGCGTTTGCGCTCAAGTTATTTTTTGATGCAACATCGGCCGTTTATCTGGGGGTATCGTCTTTTTTAACGACCCTAGTTTCGTTATTTAGCAAGTTTTACATGCACAGAGATAAGGGCTTCAAACGATTTTATAATAATCTCCTCTTTTTCTTTTTCGGGCTCAATATCGTGCTACTTTCTGGCAATTTTGAAACGCTTTTCATAGGCTGGGAAATACTAGGAATCACTTCGTTTTTTCTGATCAGTTTCTATAAAGATCGTTACCTACCAGTTAAAAATGCACTAAAAGTGTTCTCACTGTACAGGTTGGCTGATATAGCTCTTTTGCTAGGAATCTGGATGTGTCACAGCTTATTCCTCAAAAATATTGATTTCGTAGAATTGCCAGCAGCTATGTCAAATATTGATGGTGGTAATGTTTTTTTACTATTTATTCCGCTCGTATTCCTGGTAGCTGCGTGGGTCAAAAGTGCTCAATTGCCGTTCACATCATGGTTGCCAAGAGCTATGGAAGGACCGAGTACGTCCAGCGCTATCTTTTACGGCTCTTTATCCGTACACATCGGTGTGTTTTTATTGATTCGTACTTATCCGATTTGGGAAAACCAAATCATTATTAAAGTGCTAATCATCACTTTTGCTCTTTTGACATCGATCTTAGCGACATTTACGGCACGTGTTCAATCGACTGTCAAGACACAAATTGCTTATTCGTCAGTAGCCCAAATTGGACTTATGTTTGTTGATCGAGCAACAGCAAACAACGGCGTCC
>JANMMV010000412.1:0-1731 GCA_031373565.1 Saprospiraceae bacterium | reverse complement strand
GGTTATGTACGGGTTATATACGGGGGAGCTACGGGGGAGTTACGGGGGAAATTCGGGACAAGGCCTGGACAACCTCGGGACAACTAGGCAAAATCTATGGGAAAGTGCCACGATTTTTGTCGTCCAGATACAGCTATTAATGTTCAGCAACTACTCCTAAAAAACATAACATTCGGTAAAATTAATCCAAAAATATCTAAACAACTCATTTTTTTATTTTTACTAGAGTAATATATTTGCAATACGGAATACAACTTCATAAATAGGTTCTTTTTTGGTCGTTGATACAATCGCATGCTCTCACCAAAAGCAAAATAATCTACGGCATAGGATTGTAGGTATTCTTTCATTATGTCGAATATTGCCTTCAGATGGCGAATTAGGTAGTACAATCAAGATGCATTGAAAATTTAATAATATCCTGATTTTCAATGATATGTATGATTATTTTTTAAGTTTTTATAGATCAACACATTAATTAAACTGTAGTACCACATAATAATATTAAAAAAATGCTTGCTTATCAAATTGTCCCAAAATGCTGGTTAACTTATATCGTTTTTTACCAAAAAAATATTGGCTCGACAGGGAATGTACTGCAACCCAATGGAGTATCTTGTGATGTAGACCAATGAAGGGTCATTTTTTCGATATACTGGAAAAAACCTATCTTCGCACCTGTAAAACTAAAGTATGAACTTTTTAAATGGTCTTATCACCGCTTTTGTCGATGGCGTTTCGGAATTGTATCATGTGCAAATCGAAAGCAGAGAGGTAGCTATCAATCAGACAAAGAGTGAGTTTGTAGGTGATTACACGATTGTCATATTCCCATTTGTAAAGACGCTTGGTAAATCTCCCGAATCCATTGGAAACGAAATTGGGGAATGGCTCGTCCAAAACCATCCTGATGTAGTTGCACACAATACGATCAAAGGATTCTTAAATCTATCGATGAGCGATGCATTTTGGACACGTGTCTTGACTGCTATCAGTTCTGAAAACAAATTTGGCTATGGCGCAAGAACTGGAGAAAAAGTGATGGTTGAGTTTTCATCACCTAACACCAACAAACCGTTACACTTAGGACACATACGTAATATATTGCTAGGTTGGTCTACCGCTAGAATCCTAGATGCTTGTGGTCACGATGTGGTCAAAGTTCAAATTATTAATGACCGCGGTATCGCTATTTGCAAAAGCATGCTAGCCTGGCAAAAGTTCGGAAACGGTGAGACTCCTTCGTCAGCATCATTAAAATCTGATCATTTTGTAGGAGAATATTATGTAGCATTTGAGAAAGCATTTCAGGCAGAATATAGAGCTTGGCAGTTATCGGACCAAGGTAAAAGTACTTATTATGAAAAGAAGAAAACCGACCAAGACGAAGACGCTTTCTACAAAGATTATAAAAATACCTACTTCAATACGTACAGTACATTAGGCATCGAAGCCAAAGAAATGTTACTTAAATGGGAAGCGGGGGACAATGATACTAAAGCTTTATGGCAAAAGATGAACCAATGGGTTTATGACGGGTTTGATGTCACATACGAGAGGCTCGGGGTCCATTTTGATAAATTATATTATGAGTCTGATACTTATCTACTCGGCAAAAAAGTAATTGATAAAGGCCTTGCTTCAGGTCAGTTTTATCGCCAAGAAGATGGCAGTGTCTGGGTGGATCTAGAAGACGCTGGTATGGATCGCAAGATTCTGCTTCGTAGTGAT